>JAFLBH010000004.1:0-300000 GCA_017303905.1 Bacteroidota bacterium | reverse complement strand
TTTTCTAAATAGCCGTTTTCGGTTGAGCGAGCCGCTTTACGTAAAAAACGATTGGTTTGCGCCGACACCGTGCTAAAACAAAATGATAGAACAATAAGGAAACATATAAACTGACGCATGTAATAATTATTTACCTATAAAAGTAAAAAAAATCACAAGGCATAACAAGACACTTATCAAAATATTTGACGAAGCCCACATGATTTGACCTTGTTTTAACAATTCGTAGGTTTCAAAACTAAAAGTCGAAAATGTACTGAGTCCGCCACAAATTCCGGTTAAAAGGAACAATTTTAAAGTGGGTGTTTGCTGAAGTTTTTCGTTATAAAAACTTAATGTTAGCGCGAAAATGATGCAACTAATTAAGTTGGCGGTGAGTGTAGCAATTGGTAAGCTTAAACTTGATTTAGATAATAAATTTCCTAGCAAATATCGTAAGCTGCTGCCTAAACCTCCTCCTATAAATACCCATAAATAAGCCATGGTTAAATTTATGAATTAACGAAATAAACAGCGCCACCAACAGAATCTTTTTTTGCACCGGTTACCGAACAAAGTGTGTTAATCTGGTTGGTTAAACGTAAATAGCCTAAAAAAGCGAAAATCAAAGCTTCTTTAAAGTCAATTACTTTTTCATCCGGTATAATTACCTCACCTTTGTAAAATTTCTTTAGAGATTTAATCAAAAACGTATTTTTAGCGCCTCCTCCTGTCACAAATACGTTTTTTAATTTATTAGCATTAAGTACTTCCGCGATTTGAAAAGCGCAATGTTCAGCAATAGTACACATCAAATCATTAACCGGAATCACGTACTTTTCTACCACTCTAAGAAAATCAATCTCAAACCATTCTCTTCCTAGAGATTTGGCCGAATGACGCGAGTAAAATTCTAATTGATTTAATTCATTAAACAGTGCTTCGTGAATGCTGCCGGAGGCCGCCATTTCACCATCTTTGTCATATTCTTTTCCTTCTTTTTGCGCAAAAAAATTAAGTGCCATATTGGCTACACCAATATCAAAAGCAATTCGTTTTCCTTCTCTTTCGAATGAAATATTAGCAATACCGCCAATGTTTAAACAACTTTGATAATCGCCAAACAATAATTTATCGCCAATGGGTACCAATGGCGCACCTTGTCCGTTTAAAGCAACATCCAAACTTCTAAAATCACACACCGTAGTTAGGTTGGAAACTGCAGCAATGGTAGCGCCACAGCCCAGTTGTGTGGTAAATCCTTTAGCGGGTTGATGAAAAATCGTATGTCCATGACTGGCAATTGAACTTGGTTTTATTTGTGCGTTTTGAGACAGCTTAGCTACTTGTTTTCCTATAAACTTTCCAAATTGATGATGAAGTAAAAAGTAATTCTCAACATTTAGGTATGGCGCGGCTTGCAATTTGTTTTTTTGTGGACGATCATAAGCTACCGTTGTAGCATCCAATATCTTATAATTATATCCCGATTGATTTTTGCTGAACTCACAAATTGCAACATCAAGTCCATCTAATGAGGTTCCGCTCATTACCCCCGCTACTATGTATTTATCTGATTCTGACACTGTTTTTTAGTTGGAGAAAAAATTACAATAAAAGTCTTTAAAAATTGTGCGGATAGTCACATTCAGTTATATTTGCAAGGTTACAAAAAATAAGTCAAACTTAAATTATTATACCATGCATTTTGAACTTACCGAAGAGCATTTAATGATCCAAAAAGCAGCTCGTGAATTTGCACA
Organism: Bacteroidota bacterium; assembly: GCA_017303905.1. Taxonomy (NCBI): domain Bacteria; kingdom Pseudomonadati; phylum Bacteroidota; species Bacteroidota bacterium. The sequence goes on along the minus strand of JAFLBH010000004.1, from coordinate 298,258 downwards.
GAACGAATTAAAACCGGGTGTGATTGAGCGCGATGAACAACAAAAATTCCCTACTGAGCAAGTGAAAAAAATGGCTGAGTTAGGGTTTTTAGGTATGATGGTTGATCCGAAATACGGTGGAGGCGGTATGGATGCTATTTCTTACGTTTTAGCAATGGAAGAAATTTCTAAAGTGGATGCGTCTTGTAGCGTAATTATGAGTGTAAATAACTCTTTAGTGTGCTGGGGACTTGAAAGTTTTGGTACAGAAGAGCAAAAACAAAAATATTTGGTGCCTTTAGCAAAAGGTGAGAAAATCGGGGCATTCTGTTTATCAGAACCGGAAGCAGGCAGTGATGCTACTTCTCAAAAAACAACTGCGATTGATATGGGCGACCATTATTTATTAAATGGAACAAAAAACTGGATTACTAACGGAAACAGTGCTTCAGTTTATTTAGTGATGGCGCAAACCAATGTGGAAGCCGGGCATCGTGGAATTAACTGTTTAATTGTAGAAAAAGGCATGCCTGGATTTACTGTAGGCCCAAAAGAAAATAAAATGGGAATCCGTGCCAGCGATACACATTCCTTAATGTTCGACAACGTAAAAGTTCCGAAAGCGAATCGAATTGGTGAGGAAGGTTTTGGATTTAAGTTTGCGATGAAAACTTTGGGTGGCGGACGAATCGGAATTGCTTCACAAGCTTTAGGAATTGCAAGTGGTGCTTATGAATTAGCTTTGGCTTACTCAAAAGAACGAAAAGCATTTGGAAAAGAAATCAGCAAACATCAGGCTATTCAGTTTAAATTAGCGGATATGGCGACTCGTATTGAAGCTGCTCGCTTAATGATTTTCCGCGCTGCTTGGTTAAAAGATCGCCATTTACCAATGGATAAAGAAAGTGCGATGGCTAAAGTATATGCTTCTGAAACGGCAATGTGGGTAACTACTGAAGCGGTTCAGATTCATGGTGGTTACGGATATGTAAAGGAGTACCATGTAGAACGTTTAATGCGTGATGCAAAGATTACACAGATTTACGAAGGAACAAGCGAAGTTCAGCGCATTGTTATTTCCCGTGCGCTCTTAGCATAATTCAATTAAGATAATTAACGCCCCGCTTTTGGTGAATCCTTAAGCGGGGCTTTTTGTTTACAACACGTCAAAATAAAATTCTCATTTCTTAAGGCTATTTTTTAATTTCGTAAGCAGTAATAAAATCATGAAAGTTTGTAAAAATATCATCGAAGCCATTGGTAATACACCATTGGTTCGTCTCAACAAAATCACGAAAGATTTACCTTGCGAAGTATATGCAAAGGTGGAAACTTTTAATCCGGGTAACTCCATTAAAGACCGCATGGCCATTAAAATGATAGAAGATGCGGAGAAAGATGGTCGTTTAAAACCGGGCGGAACCATCATTGAAGGAACCAGCGGTAACACCGGAATGGGGTTGGCAATTGGTGCAGTTATTAAAGGTTACAAATGTATTTTTACAACTACCGATAAACAAAGTAAAGAAAAAGTGGATGCTCTTCGTGCTTTTGGCGCTGAAGTTGTGGTTTGTCCTACGGATGTAGATCCTGAAGATCCGCGTTCGTATTATTCTGTTTCATCGAGATTAGTGAACGAAATTCCTAATTCATGGAAACCGAACCAATACGATAATCCAAGTAATGCCGTTGCTCATTATGAGCAAACCGGTCCTGAAATTTGGGATCAAACGGATGGAAAAGTAACGCATTTAGTTGTAGGAGTTGGAACAGGAGGAACGATTTGCGGTACCGGAAAATATTTGAAAGAAAAGAATCCTAATATTAAAGTGCTAGGTATCGATACTTACGGTTCTGTATTTAAAAAATATAAAGAGACAGGTATTTTCGATAAGAATGAAATTTACCCATACATCACTGAAGGTATCGGAGAAGATTTTTTACCGGAGAACGTTGACTTCAACATCATCGATCATTTCGAAAAGGTTACGGATAAAGATGCAGCAATTATGACGCGCCGTATTACCCGTGAAGAAGCGATTTTCGTAGGTAATAGTGCAGGATCAGCTTTAGCAGGTTTGTTGCAAATGAGCGGCATGTTTAAAAAGGGAGATGTGGTTGTTGTTATTTTCCACGATCACGGCACGCGTTACCTTGGTAAAATGTTTAATGATGATTGGATGCGAGAGAGAGGTTTCTTACAAGTGAATAAACCAAAAGCTTTGGATTTAATCTCTTCCCACAAAAATCAAAAATTGGTAACGGTAGAAGCTAACGCTACGGTGAATGATGCATTAACTTTAATGAATAAATACGGAATTTCTCAAATCCCTGTTACTAAAGGTGCAGAGTTTGTTGGGTCGTTAAATGATAGTTATTTATTCGCTAAATTGATTGAAAGCAATGATTCAAAAAACAAAACCATTGAATCAGTTATGCAGCCCGCTTTCCCAATGGTAGATGCACAAACACCTATCGATGAAATTTCAAAACTAATTACAAAGGATAACAATGCGGTTTTAATGAAAGATTTAGGTGGAAATGCCCACATCATTACTAAACATGACGTTATTCAGGCGGTAGCAAAAATGTCGAACTAAGAAACAAGTTGAGCAGCTTCTTTTCCTACTAAGCTGCCAATGGCAACACCCATACCACCCATTCTTACAGCGCAAACAATGTTTGCGCTGTAGTTTTTTATAATTGGTCGTTTTTCGCTGCCAACACCCATAATTCCGGCCCAACGGTGTTCAATTTCAAATTTTTGTTTTGGAAGAATAACCGTTTTTAAAAGTTGTTCCAATTGATTTTGAATTTTTGGCGTCACCTTAAGCTCAGTCGTGGTTTCACCCTCAAAATCAAGGTTTCGTCCGCCCCCAAATAATAATCGACCATCAATATTCCGGAAATAATAAAATCCTTCGTCGTAATGAAAAGTCCCCTTAATCTTTAAATTTTTAATAGGCTTTGTGATTAAAACCTGCGCACGGGCAGGAGCAACGTCTTTTATCTTCAGCAGTTCTTTTGCAAATCCGTTGATGGCAACTATACATTTTTTGCATTTAAACACACCAAATCCGGTGTTGAGTTCGACGCCGGATTTTAAATCTTTCAACTCATTTACATGTACACCTGAAATGATTTCAATGCCCGTTTTTTGAGCTAATTCCGCAAGTTGAGTGAATAGTTTTGAGGTGTCAATCTGACCTTCATGTTTATTTAAAATAACACCACTTAAATCGTTGAATCCAAACTTATTAATGCTTTTGTTGGCGATCGAATAACAATTGCTTTTGCCGATGTATTCCTTCGATTTTTTATTCAAATAATTTAGCTTTTCAGAGCATAACTCAAAACTCTTGTTTGTATTGAAAAGCTCATATCCGCCCCAGTTATGAAAATCGATGTTTTTATCGCCCAAATTTTTTCTCAGAAGCTGAAGTCCGTTCCAACGCATTTGAACGGTTTCCCATACACTATCTTCCGGCATTTTCTTTAAATCAGCGAGTAATTCGCTCGGACTGCCAAAGCAGGCAAATCCCGCATTTTTAGTGCTGGCACCCATTGGTATAATGCCGCTTTCCAAAACAAAAACTTTTGCTTTTTTGTGTTTGCGTTTATACTCAATAGCAGCAGTTAACCCAACGATTCCCGCCCCTACGACAATTAAATCAGCTAATGAAAAGTAATGTTTCAACTCCCAATAACTTATATTAACAGAAAGGTTTGAATTACTTGTCGGAATTGTCATAAAAAAGGGTAGATTATTTTGTAAATTTAAGATGTTTTTAGGATACTTGTTATTGTATGAAATTTAGGCAATTTTTAATAGTTACCTTCTGGGTCTTAATTTCTATTGCCTATGCTCAGGATGCGCCTACTTTTCCCTTGCATGTAGAGGGTACTATTACAAATCTGGAAGATACACCGATGCCTGGTGCTATCATTCAGGTTTCTCAAAACGGACAAGTGATTAAAAACATTACCACAGATGGTTCCGGAAGTTATCAATTCGATTTACCGCTTAATGCTGATTATGTGGTAACGGTTACCAAACCCGGGCATGTATCAAAAAAATTTACGGTTAGTACGAAGGGTGTTCCTCCTGATAGAGCAACGTCTAAATTCGGAACCGTTGAAGCTAGTTTAAGTTTATTCGAAAAAATGGAAGGGATTGATTATTCTGCGCTTAATCAGCCAATGAATAAATATTCCTACAACGCCAATAAAGAAAATTTTGAATACGATGCGAATTATCTGAATGCAATGATTGCTTCATTGCAGAATATTATGGCACAACAGGCAGCAGCCATTGAACGCGCTAAACAACTCGAGAGAAATTACCAAGCAGCGATCAAAGCCGGTGATAAAGCCTTCCAGAAAAATGATTGGGCAGGAGCAAAAGCTGCTTATACACAAGCATTGGGTTTAAAGCCAAATGAAACCTGGCCAAAGGATCAGATGACTCAAATTGATAAAATCATCAAGGAGCAAGAAGCATTAAACAAAAAGAAAGAAGAAGATGCTAAGAAGGCAGCGGAAGAAGCTGCTAAAGCAAAAGCGGAAGCTGAACTGAATGCTAAATATGCGGCAGCTATCAAAAAGGGAGATGATGCTTTCAATGCAAAAAATTGGGCGGCCGCGAAATTGGGATATAATGAAGCAATAGGTTATAAACCGGGCGAGCAATATCCGAAAGATAAATTAGCAGCGATTGATAAAGCGATTGCTGATGAAGCAGCGAATAAAAGTAAAGCTGAACTTGATGCTAAATACGCAGCTGCAGTAAAAAAAGGCGATGACGCTTTCAATGCGAAAAACTGGACAGCAGCAAAAGCCGGATATAATGAAGCATTAGGTTTTAAACCTGCTGAACAATATCCAAAAGATAAAATTGCAGCCATCGATAAAGCGATTGCCGATGAAGCCGCCGCCAAAGCTAAAGCAGATGCCGAAGCAAAAAATAAAGCGGAGTTAGAAGCGAAGTATGCCGCAGCTATTAAGCGAGGCGACGAAGGTTTCGCGAAAAAGGATTGGGCGAACGCAAAAGCCGCTTATACAGAAGCAAGCGGATTAAAATCAGCAGAGCAGTATCCAAAAACACAACTGGCTGCCATTGATAAAGCAATGGCTGATGAAGCTGCTGCTAAAGCAAAAGCTGATGCCGACGCGAAAGCAAAAGCAGAATTAGAAGCAAAATACGCAGCAGCTATCAAAAAAGGTGATGATGCTTTCGCAAAAAAAGATTGGGCAACTGCGAAAGGTGGCTATAATGAAGCATTAACAATTAAGGCAAATGAACAATATCCTAAAGATAAACTAGCCGCTATCGATAAAGCTATTGCTGATGAAAACGCTGCTAAATCAAAAGCTGAACTCGACGCTAAATACGCCGCCGCGATTAAAAAAGGTGATGATGCCTTCGCACAAAAAGATTGGACAAACGCTAAAGGCGGATACAATGAAGCTCTCACAATTAAAGCAAATGAGCAATATCCTAAAGATAAATTAGCCGCTATTGATAAAGCGATTGCAGATGAAGCTGCCGCTAAAGCAAAAGCGGAAGGTGATGCAAAGGCAAAAGCGGAATTGGAAGCGAAGTATGCAGCTGCTATCAAAAAGGGCGATGAAGGATTTGCGAAGAAAGATTGGGCAAATGCAAAGTCAGCATACAACGAAGCATTAGGTTATAAGTCGGCAGAAAAATATCCAAAGGATCAAATTGCAGCCATCGATAAAGCCTTAGCTGATGAAGCCGCCGCAAAAGCTAAAGCAGAAGCAGATAAAGCAAAAGCAGAGGCGGATGCGAAGGCGAAAGCAGAATTAGAAGCGAAATACGCAGCGGCTATTAAAAAAGGCGATGAAGCATTCGCTGCAAAAAATTGGCCAACAGCTCGCACGGGTTACAATGAAGCCTTAGGTTTCAAACCAAACGAAGCTTATCCAAAATCGCAATTAGCCGCAATAGATAAAGCGATTGCGGATGAAAAAGCAAATATGGATGCTGCTGCTAAAGCAAAGGCGGAGGCAGAATTAAATGCGAAGTACGAAGAGGCGATTAAGCAAGGTGATGCCGGATTTGCAAGTAAAGATTGGGCAAATGCAAAAGCAGCTTACAATAAAGCATTAGGGTTTAAGCCAGCTGAAAAATATCCTAAAGATCAAATTGCAGCTATTGATAAAACGTTAGCGGATGAAGCGGCAGCCAAAGCAAAAGCCGATGCAGATGCAAAATCAAAAGCAGAGAAGGAAGCGAAGTACGCAGCTGCCATTAAGAAGGGAGATGACGGATTTAACGCGAAAAACTGGACGAATGCAAAAGCCGGTTTCAATGAAGCTTTAGGTATCAAACCGGATGAACAATATCCTAAAGACAGACTCGCAGCTATTGATAAAGCCATTGCAGATGAGAACGCGAATAAATCAAAAGCAGAGTTGGACGCAAAATACAATGCAGCCATCAAAAAGGGTGATGATGCTTTTGCGAAGAAAGATTGGGCCACTTCCAAAGCAGGATATAATGATGCGCTTGGTGTAAAACCGGGAGAACAATATCCAAAAGATAAATTAGTAGAAATCGAAAAAGCTATTGCGGCAGACAATGCCAATAAATCAAAAGCTGAACTCGATGCTAAATACACCGCCGCTATTAAAAAGGGTGATGCGGCTTTCGCGAAGAAAGATTGGACAAATGCGAAGGCCGGATATAATGAAGCATTAACTGTAAAGTCGGAAGAACAATATCCTAAAGATAAATTAGCAGAAATTGAAAAAGCGATTGCAGATGAGTTAGCGAATAAATCAAAAGCGGAAGGTGATGCAAAAGCGAAAGCAGAGAAGGATGCAAAATACGCGGCAGCCATTAAAAAGGGTGATGATGCATTCACGAAGAAAGAATGGGTAACAGCAAAAGAAGGTTACATCGAAGCATCCGGCTTAAAACCGGAAGAACAATATCCAAAAGTTCGATTAGCTGCCATTGAAGCTGAAATTGCAAAAGAAGGTGAAGCAAAAGCGCTTGCTGAATTAAGGGCAAAGTATGATGCCATCGTTAAAAAAGCAGATGGTTTATTTGCAAAGAAGAGTTGGGTAGAAGCTAAAGCAGCTTATTACGAGGCATTACAGTATTTGCCGGATGAAAAATATCCTAAGATGCAAATTGGTGCTATCAATAAAGCCATGAGCGGCGCTAACGATCCAAATGAGCAAAAATACAAGGATGCGATTGCAAAAGCAGATAATAATTTTAACGGCAAACAATACAAAGAAGCAAAAACACATTATGAAGAGGCACTTACCTATAAAGGCGGTGATGCTTATGCAAAAGGACGCTTGTTAGAAATAGAAAAATTATTGAACTCTGATTCACAAGTGAAAACTGCCGACCGTAAGAAGGAACTTTTAGCAAAATATCCTCCGGGTGTAACTGAAGAAGTCATAAACGGACAAGGTGTTACCATTATCCAAAGAGCGGTTGTTAAAGATGGTGATGTTTGGATTTACCAGAAGAAAGTGTTTTCATGGGGTGGTATTTCCTACTTCCGTGATGGAAATCCAATTACCGAATTAATTTTTGAAAACGAAACGAAGCCTTAATGGGCCTATGCAAGTGAGCGAAAATATTTTTGAGGACATACGTTGTTGCGTGTGTGGCAATACCGATAAAAAAGCATTTACTGTTAAATACCAAAAATCAAATTTTGCGGTCGTTACTTGTAATTCCTGCAATTTGCATTTCATTCCACCTTATTACCGTAAAAAAATCAATTACGGAAATTATAAGGATGAAAAAGTAACGGAAGCTGTTCGTCAGGGTAATAACTGGGTGAAGGTGCAACGACACAAATTACGTTTTGATTTTATTAAGAAGTATAAATCTTCCGGTGATTTATTTGATTTAGGAGCTGGTTGGGGACACTTCATGTTGGCCGGAAAAGAGTTGGGATATAACGTGTATGGCATCGAGATTTCAGAGCAACCGTATTTGTATTCGAAAAACGATTTAAAATTACCGGTTGATCATATCGATTTCTTCGCGATGAAGGAAGATAAGCAATACGACATCGTTACACTTTGGGATGTATTGGAACACATTGATGAGGCCGATAAGTTTGTCGAGAAAATTGCACGTATCACAAAGAAAGACGGAATACTTGTATTACAGGTTCCTCAAATCGATAGTTATTTCGCCAAGAAGCATAAAGACAACTGGAAAATGATGGGACTCGATCACGTCAATTATTTCGGTAAGGATACCATTACCATACTATTAGAGAAATATGGTTTCAAGGTGGAAAAAATTAAATCCTCATTTGAATTAAAGTTGTTTATCATGTATACCATTTTACCTTTATTAAAACGGATAAAGGGCACTTCAAAGGCTAAAACAACGCAAGAGGCCAATTATGAAATCAAAGCCTCAGAACGCCAGAATTACTTTAATAAATTTACTTCCCGACCAATGTGGCAATTAAAACTCTTCGTTTTTATCCACAATATCATCTATAACTTATTGTCATTCTTCAATATTGGCGAAGAGATGATGGTAGTTGCCCGCAAAGTGAAGTAATTTATTTAATTTAGATATGGAATTTTAGTTCCGCAGGCATCTTAATTAAAAAACAAAATTAAATTATATGAAAAAGCTTATTGTTTTAACGGGTTTATTATTAAGCCTTGATTTAACAGCCCAACAAAAATCGGTTGAGGTAAAATTAAATTTATTGGATGGAAATGTGATAACAGGAACATCCATGATGGGTGATGTAGAACTGAACACATCATACGGAAAATTAATTATTCCGGTAGCTAATGTGAGCACGATTAAAGTCGGAATAGGTCGTGATAAAGCGGTAGCCGATAAAGCTCTAGGGTTTTTAAAAGTGTTGAATACTTCCACTAACGATGATGCCCGCAAAGCTGCTTATAATGACATCGTAAAATTAGGTGCAAAAGCGATTTCAGCAGTTTCCGATTTCAATAGCGATCCGAAAAATTACAATGAAAATTCATCGTATACAGGTGAATTTACTATCGATAATTTATTATCCGAATTACACTCTTCCGCTAATATAGAAGAAGGCGCTGAGGTGGATGATATTGTTACCATCGACGGACAATACACCATGGGAGGTACTTTTGCTTTTACTAAATTGGATGTAAAAACCGAATATGGAAATTTAAGTGTACCAAAAGAGAAAATTAAAAGCGTGGATGTTTCTGTTATCAGTGCCGGCGGAGCAGGGGAGTTAACTTTTAAATTGATGGCCACAAAACATATTAGTTCCAATCAAAATGGAGGTTGGTTAAAAACAGGTGTTACATTAAAGCAGGGACAAAAATTCACCATTATTGCTACCGGAGAAGTTACATTGGCAAGTTTAAGCAATCAAAAATACAAACCAGATGGAAGTTATGTAGCAACCAATGGTACGTCTTATCCTGCTACTGCTTCTGAAGAAGGAACCGGAACTACTTATCCTTCCTATGGAAATGTTGTTTATCATATTGGCGATGCCAGTACTGAAACGTTAAAAGCAGGCGCTAAATTCAGCGGTACTGCCAAATCAAGCGGCATGTTATATATTTCAATTTACGAAACGGTTTATAACGCGGCTAATACAGGCTCTTATACCGTTAAAATCGTGAAGTAACTATAAACATTTTACTGTGTAAAATAAGGGGAGCTATTGCTCCCTTTTTTTATGCTTTTAGCTTTACTTAGCGTAAATAAATTTTATGCGCGTACACTTAATTGCCATTGGAGGAAGCGCCATGCACAACATGGCTTTAGCTCTTTATGAAAAAGGTTTTATTGTTTCAGGCAGCGATGATGAAATCAACGAACCTTCTAAAAGTCGTTTGGCTAAAAAGGGCTTGTTGCCTTCTCAAATTGGTTGGTTCCCCGAGAAAATTACAGCCGATATTGATGCAGTAATCCTTGGTATGCATGCACGTGCTGATAATCCTGAATTAATACGCGCCAAAGAATTGGGATTGAAAATATACTCCTATCCCGAATATATTTACGAAGCAACAAAAGATAAAACACGAATTGTAATTGGTGGTAGTCATGGTAAAACAACGATTACGGCAATGATTTTGCATGTACTTAATTACAATAAAATGGATACTGATTTCATGGTAGGTGCACAATTGGAAGGTTTTGAAACCATGGTGAAATTAACCAAAGAAGCAAAAGTAGCAGTGATTGAAGGTGATGAGTATCTCGCTTCACCCATCGATCGCCGACCAAAATTCCATTTGTATCACCCTAACATTGCTTTATTAAGCGGAATAGCCTGGGATCATATTAATGTGTTTCCCACTTTTGATATTTATGTCGACCAGTTTACACAGTTCGTTAATTTAATAGAACCGAACGGCTCGCTTGTGTATTGCCACGAGGATAAAGAATTAGTGAAGGTGGCAGAAAAGGCAGGTACTGCTAACCAAATAAAGAAGTTCCCTTATAGTGTTCCTCCCAATAAAATTGTAGATGGAACAACTTATCTGCCGGTAAACGGTAAGGAAATTCCACTTTTGATTTTTGGTGATCATAACTTGATGAATTTAAATGGTGCACGCATGGTGTGTAATCAGGTTGGCATTTCGGATGATCAATTTTATAATGCTATTCAAAGCTTTAAAGGAGCAGCCAAGCGCTTGGAATTAGTGCATAAACAAGAACATTTTAATTTCTACAAAGATTTTGCGCATTCACCCTCAAAGTTAAAAGCAACCACAGCGGCGGTAAAGCAGCAATTCGCCGGACGTTATATTGTGGCTTGTATGGAATTGCATACTTTTAGTAGTTTAACTGAAGAGTTTCTGAATGAGTATAAGGGAGCGATGAATACTGCCGATGAAGCCATTGTGTATTACAATCCTCACACAATTGCCCATAAAAAGCTAAAACCTATTACCGAAGAACAAGTATTAAAAGCCTTTGACCGCAAGGATTTGAAAGTTTTTACAGATAGCGCTTCTGTTGTGAAGTACTTACAAGAAAAAAAATGGAATAACGCTGTATTGTTAATGATGAGCTCGGGTAATTTTGATGGTGTTGATTTCAAAGCTTTAGCTACGTCACTTCAGCTTTAAAAGATTGGTCATAGTCTATCAATGTTAACTGTACGGACAATTAACAGTCAGTGGTTTAGAAGTTGTTTTTTAATAACATGAAGACATTGTACTATTCACTTCCTTTATATTGAAAATGAAAAGTCGTAATTTATTATTAAGCCTGCTTTTGTTAAGCGTTTATTTAGCTAGCGCCCAAAAATGGTCGTTAAAAATCACCAGTCATATCGGTTACCGCAAATACATTGTTGACACGAAGGCTGTTAAAGACGAAGTACTTTTATCAGGTGCCGCTATTAAGCTTTATAAGGGAAATTCCGTTATCGATCAAGCTATGAGTGATGGTGACGGCTACTTTAGCATTTTTATTCCCGGAAACGGTGAATTTATTTTAACAGTGGCCTCTCCGGGATGCGTTACTAAACGCATATTTATTAACACGAATAATGTTCCTGAAGAAATTCAAAAGGATAATTTCAAACCAAATATTAGCATAGAAGGGTTTATATTATCGAAGCCTTTACCCGGAGTTGATTATTCAGCTTTGGAGCAAACATTAGCGAAAATTGTTTATATACCAAAAGATAGAAACTTCGGTGATGAAGAAATGTATACAAAGGAAGGTTTAGCGCTTGTTGCAAGAATAGAGGCGAATGAAATGGAATTGATTAATAATTTTTGCCAAGCCAATAAAGAGGGTGATGAAGCTGTGAAAAATGGAGATTGCTCTCTTGCAAAGAAAATGTATGAAAGTGCAATGGCTATGCTCCCGGCGGAGAAATATCCTGTAACGCAAATGGAGAAAGTTGGCGATTGTTTTAAGAAGAGGGAAGAGTTAGCGAAAAAAGCTGAAGAGGTACTTGCTGCAAAAGCTTTAGAAGAAAATTATTCTGAACTTTTAAGAAAGGGTGATGAGGCATTTAAAGCACAAAATTGGTCGATCGCAAAGGAAAGTTACACAGAAGCTTCGGCGTTGAAGCAAGATGAGCAATATCCAAAATATAAACTTATCGCAATTGAAAAAGCCATTGTAGAGGATGAGGAACAGAAAAAAGAAATTGCTAAGATGGATGAGTTAACGAAAAAATATTCAGACTTACTAAAACTGGCCGAAGGCTTGATGGCGAAAAAATTATGGACTGAAGCAGAGGAGGTATATTATGATGCTTTAAAACTTTTCCCAAATGAGAAATTGCCTAAAACACAAATTGTTGCCATCAATAAATTTGTAAGCAGAGAGTTTCCGGGAAATGATAAAAAATATAATGACGCGATAACAAGAGCTGTAAACCTGGAACCGGAGTATATTTATGCAATAAAAAAGAGCTATGAAGATGCTCTTACCTATGAGAGTGACGCCGCTTATTTAAAAAAGAAAACTACGGAATCGCCTACGAAAAATGCAGAGCATATAAAAGCTATCCTTGCAAAATACCCGTTAGGCTTAACTGAAGAAATAATTACAGGCAATGGAGTTGTTATCGTAAAAAGAGTGTTGGTAAAGGAAGGGGACGCATGGGTATATCAGAAAAAAATATTTAACTGGGGAGGAATTGCTTGTTACCGTGATGATGCAAGCATTACAGAATCCATTTTCGAGAACGAAACCAGACTGTGACATGATTCTCTAAATTGAATGTACCGTTGCAACATCGAAATGATTAAATCAATTTTCTTGAAAGTTAAATGAAAAGAATCCTTATCATTTCCGATACACATAGTCGTCTCGATGAAAAACTGATGAAATACATAGAGGAAGCTGATGAAGTGTGGCATGGAGGCGATATTGGCGACATCGAGCTTTGTCGTAAGATTGAATCTATAAAACCACTAAAGGCTGTTTGGGGAAACATTGACGGCGCTGAGTTCCGTTCAGAGTACGAAGAACATTTAGTTTTTATGTGTGAGGATGTAAAAGTGTACATCACTCACATTGGCGGTTATCCCGGCAAATATAATCCCAAAGCCAAAGCGTTTATAAAACAGGAAAATCCGAATCTTTTCATATGCGGACATTCACACATTTTAAAAGTGATGTTTGATAAGGAGTTTAATTTATTGCACATAAATCCGGGAGCCGCTGGGGTGCATGGATTTCATAAAGTAAAAACCGCCATTCGATTGCAAATTGATGGTAAGGAAATGAAGAATTTGGAAGTGATTGAGTTGGGACCGCGAGCTTCTGTTAACTAAACTTGTTAAGCCTTTATTTAATCTGTAATTTTGTACTATGTCAGAACAACAGGAAAAAGCCTATTTTAACGGAGAATCATTAAAGAAACTAATTGCTGCGGAGGGAAAACATCTGAAAGGTGTGATTTGTATTTTATGGCAGAACAGCATCAATAAGAATGATGTGGTTGAATTAATCGACCATGTTCAGTTTGTTTTTACAGATGGGTATAAATTAACTCTAGGAAGTAATCAGGACAATAATGGTTTGGAGGTAGTGGATTATAATTTTGAGCAGGAAAAAGCTGAATTGGCAAAAGAGTTTGGCGATAAAATAAAATTATTTGCCATTAATGCTACTCCTACCAAAATGTGGAAAGATGTAGAGGGCCTCAAATTAGATAGTATTCAAATTACAAAAGAAGGAAGCAGCACTTATTTAAGTGATTCTGTATTGTTTAATTTCGGCACAGAAAGACGCACAGTTTCCATTAGTCCGCTCGACGGAATTATCATTGATTTTTACGAAGAGTAAACGTTTATTGTCCGCTCGAGGAGTTGTCTCTATTCACGTTTTTTAAATTAAACGTAATGGGTAAAGTCATTTTGTAGCGAACATGTTTGCCATTTTTCACAGCAGGTTTCCATTTTGTTAGTAAAGCAACTCGGATGGCTTCTTCGGTACAGCCGCCATTTACACCTCGTGTCGACTTAACATTACTGACAAAACCATTGGTCTCTACAATAAAACTTAATTGCACTGTACCTTCGATGTTTTGAAGTTTGGCAACATTAGGGTATTCGATGTTTTCTAAAATAAAGTTGGGAAGTTCTTCATCACCTTTGTAAAATTCAGGAGATTTATCCGCTACTTCGTAAATTACAAAGCTGCTGTCTTGCGGTAACGTAATATTTTTTTTGTATTTCTTTCTTTCTTTTACTGATGCATCATATTTTGGGCCGCTGAAATTAAAAATTAAAGAACCATAGGCGTCTACACTTTTTCCTCCTATGCGGGCAGGTTCGAATTGAAAGTGTTTTAATAAACGTTTTGATTCTACTTCGTAGAAACCCTCGTGTTTTTCTTTAAAAAACGGGTCAACAACTTCACCATCTTTTGTAACAGTGAAAAAAATAGTTACGTTTTTTTCCTCTCGCCAAATAAAAGTTGGTGCAATATATTGTTGGGTTCTAACCACATGTTCTAATTGTGTTTTACCTCCAATGTTTATTGGTGGAGTTTCCGGGTTAGTTTCTATTTTTATTTGCGCCTTCATGGTAAACAGGGCAAATAAAAGATTCAATTGTAAAAATGTTCTAATCATTTCTTTCTGCTTTTAAAAAACGAATATTACCTGATAAATCCTTTAATAGGTTAACTGATTTAAATTCTCCGCATCCAATGGCAAGTTGCTTAATCTCCTGGGCATAAATCGGATTTAATTCAAAATATAAATTACCGCCTGCATTCAAATGTTTTTTACACAGTGTGATGATGCGTCGGTAAAAAAGTAATGCATCCTCATTATCTACAAATAAAGCAATTTGCGGTTCAAAATCTTTTACACGTGCATGCATGCTGTCGGCTTCTTTCTTTGCAATATAGGGAGGATTGCTAACTATGATGTCGTAATTCTCTAAACTGTAATCTGCCTCCTCAGTTAAAATGTTTACCTTATTAAACATAATGGTCACATTATTCAGAATAGCATTTTGTTGCGCGGTAATTAAAGCTTCTTGCGAAACATCCACCGCCGATACATTTGCATCCTCCAGATTTTTTTTAAGTGTAATGGGAATACATCCGCTGCCTGTACCAATATCCAATATATCCGGATCTTCAAATCCTGCGTTTTTGCAATCTTTTATAATTAATTCGACTAATTCTTCCGTCTCCGGACGAGGAATCAATACATCCGGATTGACTTTAAATTTTAAATGATAAAACTCGGTTTCTCCTAAAATATATTGGATAGGTTTGTTTTGTTTTAAAGCAAGTACACAATCATATAGTTTTATTACGTCGCTCTGATTGATGTTTTCATTCTTTCCGGTTAGAAGATCAGAGGGAGAATAATTTAAATAGTGTTTGCAAGCATATTGCGTTAATAATTTGATTTCTTCAGGCGAATAAACAGAAGCAAGTTCTGAATAGAAAAAATCAATTAAGTCACCCAGTTTATTAGAGGCAATGCGCATGTTTAGTCAATGGCAATAATTTTATAGTTTTGGTTTTTTCCACCTTCCGTGAATTGAACCATGTAAACTCCGGCTGCTTTTAAATTTCTGCGTTCAACAGTGTATTCATCCGATTTAATTTTCTCTTCGTAAATTAATTCGCCTATTGAATTAAAAATCTTCACTGTGCCGTTATATTCTTGTTTTAATTTGATGAGTATTTTCTCGTTAAATGGATTCGGATAAACATCACCTTGGTTTTCCAAAGACGTGTTTTCGTTTAATCCTGCAGTCACTACACAAGTAAATGTACTGAAGCCATCCAGTTTACCATAACCCCATTTGTTGTTAGGAAGAGCAGTTCCGGTAAATCCGTCTTTGTAGGTACAATTAGTGATGGCTTGCTTTACCTGTATGTTAGTAGAAGCAGGAAAGGCTTCTAAAAATAGCGCGGCTAAAC
This sequence comes from Bacteroidota bacterium, assembly GCA_017303905.1. Taxonomy (NCBI): domain Bacteria; kingdom Pseudomonadati; phylum Bacteroidota; species Bacteroidota bacterium. The sequence continues at coordinate 282,387 of JAFLBH010000004.1, read as the reverse complement.
CAGCCACAACCGGCGAAGCGGCTGAAGTTCCTCCTCCTGCCACATGAAAACTTCCTTGTGAAACTGCCGTTGGTGCATTCGTAATTAAATTAGCTTGCATGGATAAAACGAGACATGAGAAAATTCCTGCGCCTGAAGCTGCAACATCCGGTTTAATTAAATTGTTTCGAGTTGGTCCGCAGCTGCTGGAGCTGGCTAACTGTCCGGTAACATCTGTATTGGTGATTAAAGTATTAGTTACATCATAATAACTGTTTAAGTTTATGTAATTCCCTACAGTAATTACTTGATTGCTGCATTGAAATCCACTCACCATGGAAGAAACCGTATCAGGCATGGTGTATTTTACGATTTTAGGATAGGTTGTTGCCGATGGTAATCCTGTTGAAACAAAATCAAAATTCCAGGCATCAAATACTCCGGTTCCGTTGCTTTCTATTCTCCAAAAATAATTAGCGCTATCCGGAACAATTTCTAAAAACAATTCATAAACGCCATAAGCATTTACACTCGCTAAACTTTTTACAATACCAATGCGGTTGGTGCCATTCTTTAAAGTATCCGTTTTTAAAGTAAATCCGTAATTGTAATTTTTAAATCCTATTCTGCCTAAATCAGTAAAATTCGGACTATTTGCACCCACCGAATATTTTACGTTTTTAATATTCGCGGTATCTGCATACAACCAATAGTAAACATTACCGCTTGGTTTTTGTAACCAGGTGAAATTAGTATCGGTAGCATTCACCATATTTTTCGTGTGGAATTTTACAGTACCGGCATTTCCTGCTGCAGCAACTAAAGCGCGTCCCGGAATATTTGAAATAAGAGCTTCAATCATTTTAGCTTCAGTATCGGTTGCATCGTGACTACCATAATAGTCACCTAAACTGGCATTAATCACAAAAGGTTTTCCTGCCGCAGTGGCTTTATTTACGATATACTGAACACCATCGGCAATAATCGGAGCCGGCTTATTAAAATCAACAGCCACAACAATGATATTTGCTTTAGAAGCAACGCCGGCATGTTTTCCGTTTGCTAAACCATTTCCTGCGGCAATTCCACTTACGTGTGTACCATGTCCCCAATACGGCAAATCATTATGTGTACAAACTGATGCGTTAATTTGTGCCGCAGTCCATTCTTCACCATAATTAAAAGGCATAGGTGAATTGGTTGGTGTATTAACGGTTTGATCCCAAATAAAACTGATGCGGGTATTCCCCATGGCATCTTTAAAATCAGGATGATTAAAATCGATACCGGTATCAATAATCCCTACAATAACATTAGTTCCTTCGTATGCAGCAGTTAAAGGTGTTGTTCCCGCTTTTACCGGATTGATTCGGTTACGCACACGCATCGTATCATTCAATGGTCTCTTTCTGTTCTCAATTAACTCTATGTATTTAGCGGCTTTGCTTTCGATTAATGGAGCCAGAGCGTTAACACCTAAATTAACACAGGCTATCGTTCCCGCGTGGTATTTTACTTTTATACCCAGGGTTTTTTCGGCAGCCACTAATTTTTCAATATCACCATCAATCAATACATCAAAGGTATTTCCCGGAAGGGTATTGTTGTGTATTCGGCTTTTTAATGAGGTGCTGATGTTTTTCTGAGAAAACAAGGAAGCACTTATCAATAAACTTAAAATAATGGTAAAATAACGCATCGTAAGATTGGTTGTGTCGTATAAAAATAAAAAAAATAATCATCTTTGCCAATCATGAAGCCTTCGCTATTCATACTTTTCACCACTTTTTTTCTACTAAAGGGTGTTTCGCAGGGTGATTCGGTGGCTTTTTCGAATAGTTTTGTGTTGTATGAGGGACTTTACCTCAATTATTCCGATTTAAAACATAACTGGCCCATTCCTAAAGAAAAAATAAACACTAGCATTGATAAAAAACAACTGGATTTTTACACGAAACTAATCGAAAGTGAAGATGTAGAGTATATGGAGCGCGATGGGAAACCCGCTAAAGTAAACTCAGGTAATGTTTGGGGATTCTGTCAGAATAATGTCATTTATATAAACATTAACCGTGTTTTTTTTCGTGTTCCGGTTTTTGGCGCGATAAGCTATTTTGTGGCAGCTGTTCCTGTTAATACATCGCCCGGATACAATGTGTTTATCAATACTTCCGGAGGCTCCAATGCCACTGAAATGCGTGAATTTTTACTCGATTTTTATACCGGTGAGCTAAAAGAATTTAATTCTGATTTACTCGAAAACTATCTGAAAAAGGATGAGGAAATACTAAAAGCCTACAGCACTTTATCTAAAAAACAAAAGAAGGAACAGGCCTCACGTTACATTCGTAAATACAACGAAAAACACCCTATTTACTTTCCCCGCAATTAATCTTTTTTTTGTACATTCGTCTCTCTAATTTTTAATTACTATGGCAGAAGAAGGAAGACAAATAATATTCAGCATGGTGAAGGTGTCGAAAATTCACCCACCACAAAAACAGGTTTTAAAAGATATTTACATCTCATTTTATTATGGCGCTAAAATTGGCGTATTAGGTTTAAACGGTTCGGGTAAATCTACTTTACTCCGAATTATGGCTGGTTTGGATAAGGATTATCTTGGAGAAATTCACCAATCTCCGGGTTATTCAATTGGCATGTTAGAGCAGGAGCCAAAATTAGATGAAAACAAAACAGTAATTGAGATTGTACGTGAAGGCGCAAAAAAGCATGTGGATATTCTTGCTGAATTTGAGGAAGTAAATAATAAGTTCATGGATGAAGAGATAATTAATGATCCGGATAAAATGGAGAAATTAATTAATCGTCAAGCGCAATTACAGGAGTTGATAGATCAAAATGACCTGTGGAATTTGGATAATCGTTTAGAGCGCGCTATGGATGCGTTACGTTGTCCGGAGAGTGATACACCTGTAAAAGTATTGTCGGGTGGTGAGCGTCGTCGCGTGGCTTTATGTCGTTTGTTAATACAGGAACCTGATATTTTATTGTTAGATGAGCCTACCAACCACTTGGATGCTGAATCTGTTGACTGGTTAGAGCAACATTTAAAGAGTTACAAAGGAACTATTATTGCCGTTACCCACGACCGTTACTTCCTCGATAATGTAGCAGGATGGATTTTAGAATTGGATAGAGGAGAAGGTATTCCTTGGAAAGGAAATTACAGCAGTTGGTTAGAACAAAAAGGAGAGCGTTTAAAACAGGAAGAGAAAACAGAAAGTAAGCGTCAGAAAAACTTAGCACGAGAATTAGACTGGGTGCGTAAAGGTGTAAAAGGACGCGGTGTTAAGCAAAAAGCCCGTTTAGCGAACTATGAAAAGATGCTTGGTGAGGATGTAAAAGCAAAAGAAGAGAAATTGGAAATTTTTATTCCTAACGGTCCGCGCCTTGGTACAGAAGTAATTGAAGCGGTAGATGTGTCAAAAGCGTTTGGCGACCGATTATTATACGAGCATTTAAATTTTAAACTACCTCCTGCAGGTATCGTTGGTATTATTGGTCCGAATGGTGCCGGTAAAACAACTTTGTTTAAAATGATTATGGGTCAGGAGAAACCAACTTCCGGTGAGTTTAAAGTTGGCCCAACAGTTAAGATATCTTATGTAGATCAAACGCATAAAGATATTGATCCGAATAAAACGGTTTATGATGTGATTAGTGGCGGTTTAGATAACTTATTATTTGAAGGTAAAGCTATCAACTCAAGAGCTTATATCTCCCGCTTTAACTTTAGCGGCTCCGACCAGGGTAAAAAATGCTCTGTGTTATCGGGTGGAGAAAGAAACCGATTGCATTTAGCTTTAGCTTTAAAAGAAGGTGGCAACGTGTTGTTATTAGATGAGCCTACCAACGATTTAGATGTAAATACACTCCGTGCTTTAGAAGAAGCGTTAGAGGATTTTGCAGGATGTGCCGTAATCATCAGCCACGACCGTTGGTTTTTAGATCGTGTTTGTACGCATATTTTAGCATTCGAAGGAGATAGCAGCGTTTATTATTTTGAAGGCGGGTATAGCGAGTATGAAGAAAACCGCAAGAAACGTTTAGGTAATGTAGAGCCTAAGCGCCCGAGATACAAAAAACTCACAGTTTAATCCAACAAAAAACCCCGAATTTTCATTCGGGGTTTTTTGTTAAAAGGGATTATATATTAGGCAAGTTTTACTTTTACTGCATTAATTCCTTTTTTACCTTCTTGTAACTCGTAAGTAACTACGTCGTTTTCTTTAATCGGTTCAAGAATGTTTGTTACGTGTACAAAATACTCGTTTTTTGATTCGTCATCTTTAATAAAACCAAATCCTTTGGCTGTGTTAAAGAATTTTACTGTTCCTTTATTCATTTTGTTAGTTATTAATTAGCCAAATTTACAAATTAATTAACATGAAATCCATTTTTCTAACATTATTTAGCGTAATCGGCTAAATATTCGAAGGCAGGGCAGAGTTTGCCATCCTTACAAATACTTGCTCTTTCAATCACCGAATCGTTGTCTTCCCCAATAATATTAGGTAAAACGCGTTCCGTTAAATCCTTACCGAAGTCGTCGCTGGCATCACGTGGTAATTCGCATGGCAAATTATCTACAGCCATAATACAAACTGTATCCTTATTAAAAGGCAAATCTTCGGTGTCATTTTTAATGTTATAACCGTAAAAAGGCTGTGAAATCGTACTGGCACGCATAGTGGTTGGTACCGAACCGTCGATATCGCAGGTTACATCGGCAATAACACTAATATGAAAATCAGTGGCTTTCATATCTTCTTTGGTAAACATTTTTGGTGAACGGGGATCCCAATAATGAGCCGAAATGAATAAATCAGTGACTTTAGTAAAAGGCACAAATTTAGATACAAAGTGCTCCGGGTGCTTAAAAAAGTCGTTCAAGTCAAAGTTATGGTCATCGGGCCTTTCCACATAATCACGAGGGTTCAACTGACAATAAACAGGCTCACGGAAAGACGCCATCAAAAATTCTTCGGGCGTTACTTTACGAATACGTAAAGCACTTAAAGTTTCAATTACACCATTGGCAACACGACCACCACCGGTTAAACAAATTTTAATATTCGGAAGCTTCACACGCTTTAATTCTTCTTCCATTTCGGCACGGTCGCGGCATAAATTGGCAGGTTTTATCCGGAATAAGTCATATTTCAACCCATATCCTAAAATCCCATTATATGCGCCTACTACACCGGCATAACGACCAAAGCCAATAATACGGTTGTGGTTTTTATCGGTGAGGGTTTCGTAATCAATCATTTGAATTTTCTTTTCAATCAAAGCCTTCATCAATTTCTTATTGTGAGGCTGTTTTTTGATGGTATGCGAAAAGAAAAAGTACTTTTTATTTGGAATTAACTTATCCGTTGGCACTTCTTTTACACCCATTAGTATATCACAATCATTCAAGTCTTCTTGCAAGGTGACACCAAAGGAAGTGTACTCATCGTCACTGTAACAGCGAATTTTACTTGGCTGAACAACAATCTCCACATGCGGGTATTTACGCACCAACTCAGAACAAATTAGGGGGGTGAGCGGAACGCGCTTATCCGGCGGACTTTTTTCTTCACGTAAAACGCCTATTTTGATTTTTTGCATAACATTCTTGATTAACTTTACAAAAGTAATGTTTAAAAGCGGTATTAAAAACAGATTCAAAGCATTAATAACAGCTATTGTTATGATGCTGTTTTGCCTGAGTATACCGGCGCAAAAAAACTTTACACTTACTAAAAAGTACGCGCCTGCTCAATTACTGGAAGATGCGACTATTATTACAGATGCCGTTTTAAAAATGCATCCGGTTATCGGAATTTATTATCCGAAGTCGTATTACGAATCTGTTTTTAATAGACTCAAACAATCGATAACAGATAGTTTAACCGAGAAGCAATTCCGACTCAAATTGAAGTTGGCTTTTGATGAATTGCATTGCGGACATACCGAAATATGGAACTCTAAAGCTTATATCAAACTTGTAAAACCAATTAAGTTAAATTTTGTTCCATATTACATGGTGGCATTGGATAAAAAATTATACGTTGCTACATCAATTAATCCTAAGAGAGATTCATTATTAAAACTAGGTACCGAAATTTTAAAGATAAATGATATTCCGGTCGATTCAATTCTGAATTACAGTATGCATTTCATTAGTGGGGATGGTTACAATACAACCGGCAAACAATTGTACTTACGTACGGGGTTAAATTATTCTTATCCCAGTTTGTTTGGTCGGCCTGATTCGTTTATTGTTGAAACAAAGTATAAAGACCAAATACAAACACATTGCGTTCGGGCTATTAACTTAAAGGATTTGCCTTCACAAAGTTTTCAGCCTAAAACTGATTCAACATTTAAAAAATACCGAAAATCAAATATAAGTTCAGGTTATTTATCGGATGACAAAAGTGTTGCCGTACTTAAAATTAAGTCATTCAAGTCTATTAAGTATAAAAAAGTGTATCGCCGTTATTTTAAAAAAATCAAGAATGAAAACATTCAGCATCTGGTGATTGATTTGCGTTATAATGGTGGCGGAAACTTAATGAATAGTTATCGATTACTCTCTTATTTTTTAGACAAGCCGGAGACAGTAACATTGAAAACACACATAAGCTCCTATCCGAATAAAAAATACACACGCGGTAATTTCGGATTTAAATTTACACGCTGGGTACTTGGGATAGAAGGTAAAAAAATAATAAAAGGCGATACAGTGTATTATACGCACACTATAAAACCACGTAAAAAAAATCATTATAATAATAAAGTGTATGTGCTTACAAACGGAGGAACTTTCTCCGCCTCTTGTATTGTGGCTGCTTATTTGAAGCAAAGCAATAAAGCCATTTTGATTGGTTCTGAAACAGGAGGCGCGCGTGAAGGATGCAATGCAGGGGTGACACCTTATTACACTCTTCCAAATACAAAAATTAAAGTAAGAGTTCCTGCATTCAGAATAATTCACGATATTAATCCTTCCATTACAGGTAAGGGAATAAGTCCGGATTATGAAGTCAATTATTCGCTGATTGATTTTTTAAGCCGTAAAGACTTAGAGTTTAAAAAAGTTAAAGAACTAATAAAACAATAAAATGAAAAAAAATGTATTAGCACTATCCTTGAGTTTAGTATCAATGAGCTTATTCGCACAGGGGAATTTTATCAAAGACAGTTTAGATGTGTTTGTGAACCGTGAAATGAAGCGTTGGAATATGCCGGGTATGGCGATTGCTATTGTGAAAGATGGAAAAGTAATTGTGGCGAAGGGCTATGGTTATGCCGATGTAGCTAAAAAAATCCCCGCTACTGAAAATACGGTGTTTCAAATTGCATCCAACAGTAAAGCTTTTACAGGAACTTCATTAGCCTTATTGGAGCATTATGGTAAATTGAAATTAACAGATCCTGTAAAAAAGTATTTACCTTATTTCAAAATGAAAGATGCGTATTTAACCGAGCATGTGAACATTAATGATGTATTATCACACCGTATGGGATATGCCACTTTTCAAACCGATTTATTAAACTGGGCGGGAATTCCAAGCCGCGAATATTTGGTAAGAAATATGGAGAATGTAGACCTGCCTTATGGTTTCAGAGAACAATATGGCTATTGTAATATTGGATTTGTAGTAGCAGGGGAAGTGCTAAAGGCCGTTAGTGATACAACCTGGGATGAATATGTGAAGCATCACTATTTTACACCACTGGGTATGACAAATAGCAGCACATACTTTTCTGATTTTATGAAAAACCCGAACAGTTCAAAGGCCTATGCAGTCATTAATGAAAAGTTGGTGGAGATTATGCCTGCAAATATTGATAATATTGGTCCAGCTGCTTCTATATCATCCAGTGTAATCGATATCAGCAAATGGATTCGTATGCAAATTGATAATGGGATGTTTGAAGGCAAGCAAGTAGTTCCTGCACAAGTGATCCAAAAAACCAGAAAATCATTAAGCATAACCGGAAATGGACGAGGTAATTTGAATCATTTTTCTACTTATGGATTAGGATGGTTTATGAAAGACGAGAATGGAAGGAAAGTTATTTCGCATGGGGGAGGAGCAAACGGATTTTTAAGTAAAACGGTAATTATTCCACAAGAGAAGTTTGGTTTTGTTATTCTAACTAACAGCGATAATCAAAGTTTATTTGAAGCCTTGAGCGAAATCTTGATAAAAGACGCAACCGGACAAAACTACTTCGATTACAGTTCTTTTTTTCTTAAGAACAACAACGAGAATGTGAAATTAGAATTAGATTCGGTAAAGAAATGGAAAGCTGAAGCTGCAAAAATTAAACCCGCAAAAGATGCTTATAAAAAGCTTGAAGGTACATACAAACATCCTGTTTATGGTATGGTAACTGTAAAAGCGAATGCTAATAATGCAGAAATGTATTTTCAACACCATCCTCAATACAAAGCGGTGATGCAGTGGATAGGCGCGGAGCGATTGGTTTGTGAGTTTAATGAACACATTGCAGGCTATCAGGTATTGCGATATTTTGAAAAGGATGGTAAACAAATCTTAGATGTTAAAGTGAATGATTTTGTAGACATGGATCATTACTTGTTTGTAAAGGAGAGCAATACGTATTTTCCTTTTAAAAAATAAAGCATAAAACATAAACAAAAAAGCCAATCAATTCGATTGGCTTTTTTGTGATAGATTAATACTCTATGGATTTTCAATCCTCTGTTCCTGAAAGGTAAATAAACCCTACATCAAATTCCCAATCACAACATCATTAAGTTCGTCTTTAATGAGTCCGTTACTGCCGATGATTTCTTTTCCGTATAACCAATTATCACCGTCTTTAAAATCGGTAATGGTACCACCGGCTTCTTCTACAATGAGTGCAGCAGCAGCCACATCCCACGGACTCAAATTATATTCAAAAAAACCATCAACACGTCCGCAAGCTAAGTAACATAAGTCAGGAGCCGCAGCACCTATACGGCGAACACCATGTGTGTTTTGCATCAAATGTTTTAAAGCTTTCATATAACCGTCCAATTTCGAAAAATTATAAATTGGGAAGCCTGTTGCAATTAAACTGTCTTTTAATCTTTTGTTCTCTGATACTTTAATAGGATTGTTATTTAAATAAGCACCACGTCCTTTAACTGCGGTAAAACATTCGTTACGCGTAATCTCATACACTACACCTAATACAATTTCACCATTATGTTCTAATGCAATGCTCACTGCATAGCAAGGAATCCCATGCACAAAATTAGTGGTACCGTCTAAAGGGTCAACTATCCAGTTGTATTCTTTTTTTCCGGCGGCAGAATTTTCCTCAACGATAAATCCACAACCAGGAATAATTTCATTAAGATCGTTCACGATCATTTCCTCAGCGGTTTTGTCAACATAACTCACCAAATCGTTTAATCCTTTTACTTCAACTTTTGAGTTATTGAAAGTTTCACGTTCTTTCTTAATGAACGCACCGGCTTTTTTTGCTGTTTTTACTACATGCGGTAAAATGGAATTTAAACTTACTATTATCATGGATTTAAGTATTAGAAATAAAAAAGCCTCAATTAAGAGGCTTTACAAAAGTAATGTTTTGTATTGGATTATTTTTGAATGAATATCTTTTTGCTTTGCGTATCTTGCTCACTAATTATTCTAAGGAAATAAATGCCAGTTTCAGCATCAACAGGAATTACTGCCGTTGAATTACCAGATTGATAAAATTGTTCTCCAGAGATAATCACATTACCGGAGGTATTATAAACTTCGAAATTATATTTACCTGCAAATTTTGATGCTATGGAAATATTAATTTGATTTCCTGAAGCCCAAGCAACAAAACTTTGATCTTCACAACCTTTTACAGCTTCAGTATTAAATGTTTTTGATGTTCCATTTAAATCAGTTTCCGAAAGGCGGTAATAAGCAATATCATCAAACGCATCCTTAATTACATAATAATATTTTTTAGCATTGTAGCTTTTTCCGGCAGCTTTTACCTGACCAACCGGATAAAAATTAATTCCGTCCATACTTTTTTCAATCGTAAAATAATCAGAATTAATTTCAGTAGCAGTTTCCCATTCGCAAACTATTTTACCTTTCTCGCATTTAGCGGTGAAACCATTCAATTCTACAGGTAATACATTACATCCACCCAGTACGTTTGTTAGTACAATGGAATAATTACAAGCATCTCCGGCAAATCCATCTACAGCCATGTAAGCACATTGGCCCGCAGCTACATTAAAGTTAGAAGAAGTAACCGAACAGCCATTTGGTACCTGACCATTTCCTAATCCTCCACAAGAAGGAGTACTTTGCCATACTTGTGTTAGTGCGGTTGTTGTTCCTGTAAACACTGCAATTTGAGCACCATTATTCGGAGCAGCTAACACACAATTACTCACTGAGAATTGTACATTCCATGTGCCTGCCGAAGAGGCGCAGAATGTGTACCATGAAATGTTATTAATAACAAAATTTACATCATCACCGGGAGTTACACATGAAGGACAAGTGGTACCGGCATTATTATCTAACTGACCAAATCCTCCACCGTTTTCTGCACCGTTATTATAATATCCACCATTAGTTGTACCTGTGAAAGTAACGCCACAAGCGTTAATAGCAGAAGCAGTAGGTGGGCTGGAATTCGCCGCAGGAGTGGCTACACTTATACAAAAGTTAGGTAAAGTAGCACCACATCCACCACCACTAGCACTTTGAATTCGGATTAAATAAACGCCCCCAACAGTTAAGCCTGTTAAGAGTGGATGGTTTCCCGAATCACCATTCGATAATAAATAAAAAGAAGTTTCAGCCCCTTGATAATTATTATTGGTAGTCCAATTATATGCCGGGGCTCCACCGCAAGGAGCACCAAAAACCCCTGCTGTTGAACATCCTCCTGCAACGCTTGCAAATGGCCCAAATACGGAAATAATTGGGTAACATCCCGGAGTATTTGTAAGTAGAAAATTTAGAACCATGGAAGTTTGACTTGCCGTAAAACTATACCAAACTGATGCACCGGATGTACCGCCTCCATAACTTACTGTACACTCGCTAGCCTGCAGATTAGAAGAGGCCATGTTTTGCGCGCATAAAAGAGATCCGTTTACCGTTAAATTCGTAGCGCTGGCACAGTTATTATTTGCAGGTTGCGCAATAATTCTGAAAGATGAAAGGATAATTAAATAAGTTAATAGTCTTTTCATTTTAATGAGGTTTGGAAGAATTTTTATCTGAAGAAGATGATTTTTTATCTGTTGTTTCGTTGGATGGATTGTACATAATCACTTGCAAAGAATCCGGATTAATTGGATTAGGTTTAGTTCCTGTATACTCTTCTTTCAATGAAGGCTTCACTTTTTCTTCTGTTTCGGATTTAAGAGGCTTCTTTGAAATTTCTTTAACGTTATTATCTATATTCTGACTAAAGCAAATAGTTGAAGAAAATAGACTAAAAGTTATAAAAGCATATTTTGCCATTTTAAATTTCTTTCTTATGTATATACAAAAATAACAAATTATACTGTATGTCAAGTATTTATTGAGAGGAATCGTTAACAATAACTTATTGATTATTGAAATCTAAAATTTTGCTGAGTAAAGCAAAAAAATAAATGAGCGGAACGTTTATCTAAACGTTTAGATGAAGATGTGGGTTATATCTTTTACTTAGAGCTTTATGATTAAGTTAGGGTTAAATACAACCGCTAATTAGCCAAATAGTAATCTGTCACCCTTCTGACTTTCATCAAATTTTCCGTTATCGTAAACCAGGTTTCCATTTACAAAAGTTTTCTCAACCACCGAATTAAAAGTAGTACCTTCTAATGGACTCCAACCACATTTATATAAAATGTTTGATTTATCAACGGTTTGGGATTTGTTAAGATTCACCAAAGCCAAATCGGCATAATAACCTTCACGTATATAACCGCGATTTTTGATTTTAAATAAATCGGCTACGTTATGACACATCTTCTCAGCGATTTTCTCCAGGCTAATTTTTCCTTGCTTATGAAATTGAATCATAGCCTGCAAACTGTGTTGTACTAATGGTCCGCCACTTGGTGCTTGCAAATATGGTAAACTTTTTTCTTCGATGGTATGAGGCGCATGATCGGTTGCTACAACATCAATGGTGCCATCCAGCATCGCGGCAAATAATTTATCGCGGTCGTAAGCTGTTTTTACTGAAGGATTCCATTTGATGAAATTACCTTTGGTTTTATAATCTTCATCACTGAACCATAAATGATGAATGCAAACTTCAGAGGTAATACGTTTTTCTTTTAATGGGATTTTGTTAGTAAACAGGCTTAATTCCTTTGCGCTTGAAATATGAAACACATGTAAGCGCGTGTTGTGTTTTTTCGCTAACTCAACCGCGAAAGAAGAAGAGCGGTAACAAGCCTCATCATTACGAATGATAGGGTGGAAGTAAGCCGGTAAATCTTCACCATACTCCTCAATCATTTGTTTTTGTTTTTCCTTTATCATCACATCATCTTCGCAATGCGTAACAATAATGGCATTTACTTGCGAGAACACATTTTCTAAGGTCTTAACATTATCTACCAACATATTTCCGGTTGAGGAGCCCATGAAGATTTTCACACCGGCTACTTTGCTGTAATCACATTTTTTTAATTCCTCAATGTTGTCATTGGTTGTCCCCATTAAAAAGGAATAGTTGGCTAAAGAACACTCGGCTGCACGTGCGTATTTTTTTTCTAATTCCTCAATGGTAATGGCCGGTGGTTTGGTATTGGGTTGTTCCATGAAACTGGTAACGCCTCCGGCTACTGCAGCTTTCGCTTCGGTGTAAATTTCGCCCTTATGTGTTAATCCGGGTTCACGAAAATGCACCTGATCATCGATTATACCGGGAAATAAATGCAATCCTTCCGCATTAATTTCCTTTGCACCTTGCTCATCAATCTCCGGTTCTATACGGGCGATGATGTTGTTTTCAATTAAAATATCGTAATTACCAATAATGCCTTCGTTGACTACTGTTGCATTTTTAATAAGTGTTTTTTTCATGGTATTTAATTTTATTGTTGTGCCGTTTTATAAAAATAGAAAGCGACAAATGAGAAAATAATATTGGGCGTCCATACTGCCAGCATAGGCGATGCAAATCCTGTTGTTGCTATGGTGGTGAAGATGTACATCAACATGATATAAATACAACTTAAAAATAATCCCAAAGCAATTTGAATACCTACACCACCGCGCACTTTACGAGAGGAAATAGCCACACCAATAATGGTGAGAATAAAAGTCGCGAATGGAAAAGAAGTTCTCCTGTATTGTTCCACTTCAAAAAACTCGATTAGATTAGAGCCTTTTTGTTTCTCTTTGATAATGTAATTTTTTAATTCAAAATAGGGCATCACTTCAATCTTACTTTCGTATCGCCACATATCGGCCGGCGTAAAATCTATTTTTATTCGCAAGGTGTCGTAGGTTTGATGAATTTCTTTATGAATTGGTTTCTGGAAAGTCAACGTATCTAAACGTTCTTGTTGTGTTACTTGTCGCTCAAACGCATTTATTAATATCCATTGTTTGCCAATGGTATCCCAACTCATTTTTTCAGCTTTAAGTATGTATGTTTGGCGATTATTCACAAATTGCTCAATGGAAACTTTAAAAGCAGTGTTGCTTTTAATTTGATACGATTCGAGATACAGAACTTTATTTGGACCAATTATTTTATGTACATTTTTATCATCTGAGATGTAATTTTTATTTATCCATTTGTCTTCAAAACCAATTTTCTTTTTTTGAGCTAAGGGGATGATGAAATGATTAAGCAAGAGAGAACTAAATCCAATGATGAAAGCTCCAATTAAATACGGTTTTAAAATTCGGTTAAAGCCTGCACCGGAACTTAAAATGGCAACAAATTCGGTGCGGTGCGCCATTTTTGAAGTGAAGAAAATGATGGAGATAAATGTAAAAAGCGGACTAAACATATTCCCATACACAGGAATAAACATGCAATAATAATCCACAATAATTTCCTTTAAAGGAATATTATCAGTAACGAATGTTTGAATCTTTTCCTTGATATCGAAAACAATAAATATGGCGAGAATAAGTGAGATTGAGAACACGAAGGTTCCCAAAAACTTCTTTAAGATATATTTATCTATTATCGTCAGCAATTTATAAGCGTTGATTTAATTGAATTACCATTTTGTTTTTCCATTCGTAAAAAGTACCATCAATAATTCGTTTTCTTGCTTCGCCCACTAACCACAAATAGAAATGTAAATTATGCACACTTGCAATTTGCGATGCCAATATTTCACCGCATTGCAATAAATGTCTTAAATAAGCTTTGGTGTATTGTTGATCGGTAAAACATTCGCTGCTGTCATCAATAGGTGAAAAATCATTTTTCCATTTTTCGTTTTTAATATTGATGATGCCATTTTTAGTAAATAACAAACCGTGACGGGCATTGCGCGTTGGCATCACGCAATCAAACATATCAATGCCAAGTGCAATGCTTTCCAAAATATTGACTGGCGTTCCTACACCCATTAAATAACGCGGTTTTTCCCAAGGTAAAATATTACACACAACTTCAGTCATGGCGTACATATCTTCAGCAGGTTCTCCCACACTTAATCCGCCAATCGCATTTCCAAAACAATCTTTACTCGCAATGTATTCTGCACTTTGTATCCGTAAATCTTTATATACACTTCCCTGCACAATTGGAAATAATTCCTGATTGTAACCGTATTTTGGTTCTGTACTTCTGAATTGCTTCACACATCTGTCGAGCCAACGATGTGTCATGCCCATCGAGTCTTTTGCGTATTTGAATTCGCAAGGGTAGGGCGTACATTCGTCAAAAGCCATAATGATATCCGCACCAATGGTGCGTTCAATATCCATTACACTTTCCGGCGTAAAAAAATGCTTACTTCCATCAATGTGCGAAGTAAAAGCCGCACCTTCTTCGGTCAGTTTTCGTTTATGTGCTAAAGAAAATATCTGGTAACCTCCACTGTCGGTTAAAATTGGTTTATCCCATCCGTTAAATTTGTGTAATCCACCCGCATTTTCCAGTACCTGCAATCCAGGACGTAAATACAAATGATAGGTATTTCCTAAAATAATTTGAGCATGAATATCCTCTTTCAATTCACGTTGGTGTACCGCCTTAACGGTTCCTGCTGTACCAACCGGCATAAAAATGGGAGTTTGAATCGGACCGTGATCAGTTTCCAACAAACCGGCACGGGCTTTGCTGTTGGGGTCGGTATTTTGGACAGTAAATTTCAAGGTATACAAATGTAAGCTATAAGGCTCTATTTAAAGGGAATTTAGAATAATTTAATAATATCTTTCAAGCTATTGAGTTTATAATCGGCCAATACAAAGCGCGGGTCATCAAAATGCTCTTTATCAGGCACAGCTACAACTTTCATATGCGCCGCTTTAGCTGAAATAACACCGTTCACCGAATCCTCAATCACTAAGCAGTTTTGCGGGTCAATGCTTAATTCCTCAGCGCATTTTAAAAAGACTTCAGGATGTGGCTTTCCGTATTTCAAAAACTCAGCAGAAACTACCGATTTAAAATAGTGTCGCGATTGAATTTTTGTTAGAACAGCGTCCATCAGTGCATGCGAAGAGGAAGTAGCTAATCCTATAGGTAAATGGAGTTTTTTTAAATGCTCTAATAATTGTGGAGCACCATCAATTGGCATTCCCTTTGCGTGAATGAGTTCTATGAGATGATTAATTACATTTTTATCGAGTTCCTCCGGCTCAATGTGACGGATATTATGGTGAAAAAACCAATGTTTTACTACTTCTTTGAATCGCATCCCGGTTGTTTTCCGGCAGTCTTCATCGGTAAAATCTATACCAATATCATTAAACCCCTTTATCATAGCTAGGCGCCAAAGTGGTTCTGAATCAATCAGCACACCATCCATGTCAAATATTACAGCTTTTATGTTCTGCATTTGGAAGGGATAATTGTTAATTTCTTTGTTTAATAAATGCAAAGATATCTTTATTTGGCTTTGGCTGTGCAGGTAAATTTGTGAGATATGTGGTATCCGGAATTTAAACAATTTGGGTTGGAAGAAATATTGGCCATTGCCGGATTTTTGGTGTTTTTGGCCCTTATCATTTATTACTTTATGGCTTACTGGCCGGTGGCGGCTTTAAAAACAACACATAGTGGTGGATCTGACGGAAGAGAGCCTGTTTCGGTGATTATTTGTGCCCGTAATGAGGATGAAAATCTCACAGAATTTTTACCTAAAATATTAACGCAAGAGTATCCCGAATATGAAGTAATTGTGGTGAATGATTGCTCGTGGGATAATACGGAGACCGTTATAGATGAGTTCGCGAAGATTTTCCCAAACCTTCGTAAAGTAAATATTAAAGAGGATGCGTATTATAAGCATGGTAAAAAATTCGCTGTAATGGTTGGGATTAAAGGTGCGAAATATGAAAACATGTTATTTACCGATGCGGATTGTTATCCTTCCTCCGACAATTGGTTGAGCGAAATGGCTGCAGGATTCACAACCAAAAAAGAAATTGTACTAGGATATGGAGCATACATCAAAACAAAGGGTTTTTTAAATACACTCATTCGTTTCGATTCTTTTTTAATTGCGCTTGAATACATGACAGCCGCCATGAAAGGAAAGGCTTACATGGGAGTGGGCAGGAATCTGGCTTATAAAAAATCTTTATTTTTCAAGCATAAAGGATTTTCAAGTCATTACCACATTACATCCGGTGATGATGATTTATTTGTGAATGAAGCGGCAACTCCTGAAAACACCAATGTGTGTATTAGTCATCATTCCATCACCTATTCAAAAGCAAAAACAAATTTTGGTGATTGGCGACGTCAGAAGATGCGTCATTTAACCACTGCGCCGCATTATACTTCTTCTTCAAGGGCAAAAATTGGAGCCTCATTTGCTTTAAAGTACTTGTTTTATGCCACATTGGTCGTTCTTTTTTGCTTTAAGGGCACCGTTTTGGTAGGGCTTGGTCTTTTTTTATTGAAAATAATGTTTCAAATGATTATCTTTAATAAAGCCGCAAAGAAGTTTAATGAACCCGACCTTTGGGCTTTGTCATTCTTCTACGAAATCGTTCTTTTAGCAACGTATCCTGTTTTTCACATTTCAAAAATGTTTCACAAGCCAAATAAATGGACGAATTAGAAAATACCGATAAACTAACAACCAAAGCCGTTTATGATTATAAACTGGTTCAGGCTGCGCTCAATCAGGGCGATCAGAAAGCCTATGCGGAGTTGTTACATCGGTATAGGGAATCCGTTTATTTTATGATGTTGAAAATGGTGGGGAATAAAGATGATGCAGATGATTTGACCATTGAAGCTTTCGGCAGAGCATTTAAAAGATTACATCAATACACACCTAATTTCGCCTTCAGTACCTGGTTGTTTAAAATTGCCAGTAATAATGCCATTGATCACTTGCGTAAAAAGAAACAAGGGGAAGCGTTTTCTTTAGATACGAAATATGTAAACGAAGAAGGTCAGCAGTTGTCGCAAAATATTAAGGCCGGTACTTTGGATCCCGAAGAAAACTTCATGAAAAAGCAAAAGATTAAAATGCTGAATGAAGTGGTAGATAAATTAAAGCCAAAGTATAAAGAATTAGTGGTGATGTTTTATTACCAGGAAATGAGTCATGAAGAGATTTCTCAAAAACTGAATTTACCAATTGGAACTATAAAGGCTCAATTATTCAGAGCGCGTGAATTTTTATTCAACATCTTAAAAAACTCGGGCCACAACATGTAATATGAAGCCTGATATTATCTTTAAATATTTTCCGGATTTAAGTTCAAAACAAAGGCAACAGTTCGAAGCTTTGTTCGATTTGTATGTTCATTGGAATTCTCAAATAAATGTAATATCCCGAAAGGATATTGATTTGTTATATGAGCGTCATGTTTTACATTCTCTAGGTATCGCAAAGGTGATTCAGTTTAAACCGGGAACCAAAGTGATGGATATTGGAACAGGAGGAGGATTTCCGGGATTACCATTAGCGATTATGTTTCCGGATTCGCATTTTAATTGTGTAGACTCGATTGGAAAAAAACTGAAAGTGATTAATGAAGTAAGTGCCGGCATAGGCTTAACAAATCTCACTACGCAGCATGAGAGGGCAGAGAAGGTGGATGGTAAGTTTGATTTTATTGTGAGCAGGGCTGTTACTGAATTTCCGGTTTTTTACAGTTGGTTGAAAGGTAAATTTTCCATGAAGAGTTTTAATGATATGCCTAATGGAATTCTGTATTTAAAAGGAGGCGATTTAAAAGAAGAGTTCGGAAGATTCTATAATTCTTGTCAGTTTTTTGATTTGAAAAACTATTTTGAAGAAGAATTTTTTGATACTAAAAAAGTGGTGTACTATCAGTGGAAGTAATTTTTTTGTTTAGTGAAACTTACAATAAAAATAGTTTCTGTCGTTTTACTTTTGTTTAATGGAGTAGGTGCTTTCTATGGAGGAGGAAGTTTAATTCTTCATCCCGATGGGAGCGGATTACAAATGCCGCTCGAAATTTTAAAATCATCTCCTTTCAGTGATTTTTTGATTCCGGGGATTGTTTTATTTATTGTAAATGGTCTGGGAAGTTTCTTTGCACTGCTTACGGTTTTATTCAATCAAAAGAAAAATTATTTATTTGTGATGGCAGAGGGTGTTGTTTTGTGTGGATGGATAGTAATTCAGATTGTAATGATAAAGCAATTATTGACTTTGCATTATGTGATGTTTACAACAGGTGTATTGCTGATTGTGACAGGTTATTTAATAAGGAGACTCCATAAATAAAAGCAACAAAAAAGGCGGAGATTTTTCTCCGCCTTTTTTATGATTAGATCAGTTGATTATTGTTTAATTAATTTCGTAGTCGTTACATTGTTGTTCATTTTAATAATGGCATAATAAGTTCCTGAAGGAAGATTATTAATGTCAAAACGAACAGCTTTCTCCGATGTAGTTACTGTTTTAACGGATTGACCTAAAATATTTACAATTTCAATAGATTTTTCTGATTCGTTTCTGAATTCAATTGTAAAATTACCGGCGTTAGGATTTGGAGTAATTTGAATACCGTTAGTTTCAGCTAAGTAGTTTGTTATTCCTGTACATAAGTCTACAACAATGTTAGTTGAAGTTGAATTAGTACAACCGGTAGAAGAATCTGTATAAGAATAAACGGCAGTATAAGTTCCTGCGTTAGTTCCGGGAGTAAATACGTTACCGGCTACGTTAGTTCCAGTATACACACCACCTGCAGGAGAACCTGTTAAAGAAATAGTACCTGCATTAACACAGGTTGTGTACATAGAAGCTGTTAATGATACTGTTGGTAACGCATTTACGTTTACGGTAAAAGTAACCGGTGTAGCGCTACAAGATGTATTAGCACCCATTAATGTGTAGGTTGTAGTAACACTTGGAGAAGTTGATATACTTACTGAGTTAGAACCAGTGCTCCAAGTATAAGTTACAGCCCCTGATCCTGTTAATACAGCTGAATTTCCAGCACAAATAGTACTGGTTCCTAATACCGATAAAGTAGGAGTTACAGGATTGGTAGCGTTGTATAATGCTAAAACTTGAGCAGGAGTTAATGCGCTGGTATAAATACGGAAATCACCCATTAAACCAAGCGGACTTAAACCTGTGCTGCTTGCATAGGCACCTACTTTAAAAGGAGTAGTACCATTTAATGTAATGCTTCCTGCTTGAACAACAGTTACAGTTGCAACACCGTCTTTATACCCAACAATATTTCCTGCAGTTTGGTCGTAAACATAAGTAACCATGTTAGAGGTAGTTGTTGCTGCGTTGCTTATTAATACATCGGTAATACCTGTTCCGCGTAAAATCCAGTTATTTGGACCAGCTACACCATTTGTAAAACAACGAAATGAAGTTCCTGATTCACCAAAGATATACCATAAGGTTGAGCTAGGTTGAATGTTAGAAGTCCAAAATGAAATAGACCAAGAACCTGTTAAACTGGGAGTCCAACCTGTGTTAACGTAATCAGTTCCGCTACTTGCTCCTGTACCTACTAAAGCAGGCATACATCCAATAACACCGGTTTGTGTTTGTGCGCCAACAATTGTTCCAACTGTTGCGCTTGGTGGTGGAGAGGTTGCGTAATTTGTTACGGTTGCTCCTGCACCATCAAATTTATAATGTAATAAGTCTGGGGTAGGAACTTGCGCGTTAATTGTAGTTGTTGTAAAAGCGAGTGCCAATACCGACAAAAGAGATTTTTTAAGTAATTGTTTTTTCATTTTATATAAATTTTATACGAAGATATGAATACATTCTGTCATAATAATGTTAAAAAGAGCGTTTTTGTTAGATAAATAATGTTTATTAACCGATAAAAGACAATTATTCGTAGAAAATGCTACGAGCTAGAGAAGCGCCAAATTACTTTTTATTCAACCATTTTCTTGCGTTCACAAACGCTTCAATCCAAGGTGATACTTTATCGTTATTTCTTCCTTCCGGATAATGCGCCCAGTTCCAAGGAAAAATCGAACGTTCTATATGCGGCATCATCACTAAATGTCTTCCTGTTTTATCACACATCATCGCTGTATTAAAGTCGGAGCCATTTGGATTGGCGGGGTAGGTCTGGTAACCGTATTTTCCAACAATGTTGTATTTGTCTTCTGTATAAGGTAATTTAAATTTCCCTTCACCATGCGAAATCCAAACGCCTAAAGTAGCACCTTCTAAACTTGAAAGCATTACCGAATTATTCTTTTGGATTTTTACTGAAGTAAACCCGCTTTCATGTTTTTGAGAGGTGTTGTGATGCATTTTTCCATGTACTTCATGCTCAGGATTAATTAATTCTAATTCCATGAAGAGCTGACAACCATTGCAAATACCGATAGATAAAGTGTCCTCACGCTTAAAGAAATTTTTAAGTGCTGTATTCGCTTTCTCATTGTATAAAAACGCACCTGCCCAACCTTTGGCCGAACCTAATACATCCGAATTAGAAAATCCACCAACTGCACCAATGAACTGAATGTCTTTTAAATTTTCTCTTCCGGAAATTAAATCCGTCATATGTACATCTTTCACATCAAAGCCCGCTAAATACATAGCATTTGCCATTTCTCTTTCAGAATTACTTCCTTTTTCACGAATGATAGCAGCTTTTGGTCGCTTTGTCATATCGAGCGTAGTCGAGATATTTTCGAGTGTTCCATTAAAATTACTTGGAAATTCAAATTGTAATGGTTGATTTTTATAATTGGAGTAACGCTCATTCGCCATTCCGTTTCTTGATTGTTTAGAATCAAGTAAGAAAGAGGTTTTATACCAGGTATCTCTTGTTTCAGAGATATTGAATGTAAAGGAGTCAGAATTATTTTTTACAGTCAAATTATTTCCTTCCACAACCTTACCAATTTTGAATAACTGAATGTTGTTTTGAGCAAATACACTTTCAATAGCTGAATCTCCTTGAATAACAACGCTTATATTTTCATTAAATAATGCTTTTACCGAATCTTTCTCATTCAAGGCCGTTAAATCAATTTCAGCTCCAATGTTTACATTTGAGAAACACAATTCAAGCAAGGATGTGATTAATCCGCCACTTCCAACATCATGTCCTGCGGTAATTTTTCCTTCCTTAATTAAATTTTGCAATGTATTGAATGCGTTTTTAAAATACGCGGCGTCTTTAATAGTCGGAACTTCATTTCCAATTTGATTGAGAATTTGTGCAAACGAGGAGCCGCCAAGTTTGAAATTATCCTGAGAAAGATTTATGTAATAAATATTTCCACCGTTCCTTTTGAATACCGGTTCTACCACTTTCGTAATATCTGAACAGTTAGCAGCTGCCGAAATAATAACAGTACCCGGAGAAATTACTTCATCATTCGGGTATTTTTGTTTCATCGACAGTGAATCTTTGCCGGTAGGAATATTAATTCCCAATTCAAGTGCAAAATCAGAGCAACCTTTTACGGCTTCATATAAACGTGCATCTTCTCCTTCGTTTTTACATGGCCACATCCAATTAGCAGATAAAGAAACGGATTTCATACCATCCTTTAATGGAGCCCAAACAATATTGGATAAAGCTTCTCCAATGGAATTGCGTGAACCGGCAACCGGATCTACAATGGCAGATACAGGCGAATGTCCGATGGAAGTAGCAACGCCTTCTTTTCCCTTATAATCAAGTGCCATTACACCAACATTGTTTAATGGTAACTGTAACGGACCTGCACATTGCTGTTTAGCTACTCTTCCGCCAACACAACGGTCAACTTTGTTGGTTAACCAATCTTTACAAGCAACAGCCTCTAATTGTAAAACCTGATTTAAATAAGTGTGGATTTGAGAAGGGTTATACTCCAGGTTAGAAAAATCTCGCTTAACAATTTTATCATTCATGATGGTTTTTGGCGAGCTTCCGAAGAAATCTGCCAAATCATAATCCATCGGTTTTAATCCTGTTGTTTTGGAAACGAAAGTAAAACGATGATCGTTGGTTACATCACCTACCTGATACATAGGTGAGCGTTCGCGTTCAGCAATACGTTTTAAAGTATCAATATCTTTTTCTCCAATCACTAATCCCATTCTTTCTTGCGATTCATTTCCGATAATTTCTTTGGCGGATAATGTCGGATCGCCTATAGGAAGTTTATCTAAATCAATTAATCCTCCGGTAGCTTCCACTAATTCTGATAAGCAGTTTAAATGTCCGCCTGCACCGTGATCATGTATTGAGATAATAGGATTGTTATCACTTTCCACTAAACCGCGAATTGCATTCGCTGCGCGTTTTTGCATTTCAGGATTAGAACGCTGAATGGCGTTTAATTCAATACCCGAACCAAAAGCACCGGTATCCGCTGATGAAACTGCAGCGCCACCCATTCCGATCCGGTAATTTTCTCCGCCAAGAATCACAATTTTATCGCCTGCTTTTGGTTTTAATTTGAGAGCTTGGTTTACTTTTCCGTATCCAATACCGCCAGCGAGCATAATTACTTTATCGAAACCTAATTTACGTTTTGTGTTTTTTAGTTTATCGGTTTGTTCATGCTCAAACGTTAATACAGATCCTGTAATTAAAGGTTGTCCGAATTTATTCCCGAAATCAGAAGCGCCATTGGAAGCTTTGATAAGAATATCCATTGGAGTTTGGTACAACCACTTACGTTCTTGCATCCCTTTTTCCCATTCACGATCTTTTTCTAACCGCGAATAAGAAGTCATATATACAGCAGTACCTGCTAACGGTAAGGAGCCCTGCCCTCCGGCTAAACGGTCACGGATTTCTCCACCCGAACCTGTTGCAGCACCGTTAAAAGGCTCTACGGTGGTAGGGAAGTTATGTGTTTCTGCTTTTAAAGAAATAACCGATTCAAATTCTTTTTCTTCATAATAATCCGGCTTATCAGCGGTCTTAGGTGAAAACTGGGTTACTTTCGGGCCTTTAATAAATGCTACATTATCCTTATACGCAGAAACTATTTCGTTGGGATTTGTCTCGGAAGTTTTTTTAATGAGTTTGAAAAGGGAGGTTGGTTTTTCTTCCCCGTCAATTACAAATGTTCCGTTAAATATTTTATGGCGGCAGTGTTCTGAGTTAGCTTGAGAGAATGCGAAAATTTCGGAGTCAGTTAATTTTCTTCCTATCTTAATGGAAAGTTTATTGAGGTATTCAACCTCTTCCGGACTAAGCGCTAATCCTTCTGATTTATTGTAAGCATCAATATCACTGATTTCAAGAATTGGTTCCGGTTTTATGTTGATGGTGAAAATCTCCTGATTAAGCTCTTTGTATTTTTGAGAAAGCATCGGATCAAATTCAGTATAATCCGAGTTTACTTTTTCAAATTCTTCAATTCGGATAATTCCTGCAATGCCCATGTTTTGAGTGATTTCAACGGCATTGGTACTCCACGGAGTGACCATGGTAGCGCGCGGACCAACAAAAGTTTCGCTTAAAACAGATTTTTCAATTTTTGATGCGTTTCCGAAAAGCCAGTTTAGCTTTTGGATGTCAGCAGCAGAAAGTTCATTGTTCGTTTGAACGGCGTAAACCGTGTTGGAAGTATTACCAAAGAAATGAATCATTTTATAATAGATTTAAGCTTTAAAAATCAGTGGCACAAAGGTAGATAAACCTATAAAATATGATAAAAAGGAAAAGAATAATTATCCCTAGAAATCAACAGGGATTCCGGTATGATTTTTTATGTGAATAGGGTTTATCTGCGGTGACCCCTTTTACGCCCTGAATCACAATACAAAAAGAAGTCTGCCGCGCATACAGTCTTCTTTATTTTCGCTAGATTGTCTTGCTATTCAGGATTATCTGCGATGATCCCTTTTACTCCGTGAGTCATAATGTAAAAAGCCGTCTGCTGCGCATACGGTCTTTTTTATTTTCGCTCATCAACTCGAAAGTAAACTTTCGGTTGATTCGCTCAAATAAAAAAGCGCCCAAAGGCGCTTTTTACATTTATCAGCGGGCTCAAATTTACCCTGTTCGAACCAAATAACCAAAGAAAACCCCGAAGAAAAGAAAGAAGCTCAAATTCAGAGGTTTTTAGCCGATTTACGGGCAATAAATCACTTCTGCAAGGTATTTAGAGTTGGTCAGAAATAAAGGCAGTTATCGTATTTTACGGTAAATTTACGCTAAAAATTAAGGGTGTTTGGTTTATACAGATTTGGTTAGGTAAGGAATAACACGGACTATTTAATTAATTTATTACCCCTATCGCTGTCTACTATCCATTCCGTTAATTCTTTTCATTCCGCTCCATTCTGTCCCTTGATAAATTGTTTTTAGTTTTCAAGCCACCCAAAAGTTCCACCGCAAAGCCAAGTAGAATTTTTAAATCCTAACTCTTGCAGTTTCTCTGCTGCTTGTGTCGAACGCCCTCCGCCTTTTCCACAAGCCGTAATTACAAAATCACTTTTATCAAATAATTTACTTGCCAATTCTATTTCTAAAATAGCAATATTAATCGCACCAGGTATATGAGATTCCTCAAACTCTTCTTTGCTTCGCACATCAAGTATTTTGACTTGCTGCTGTCTTGTTTCTATTAAATGCTTTAACTCTTTAAGAGCAATGCAATTGTTGGGTGGTACATTCTCCATTTGTCTTATTTTTAAACCAATTCAAAAACTTAATTGAATTATCATTTTTACACTTCATGCGGTAAAGAATAATAACTGATGACGCAACTGTTAATAAGCCGATTACAATTATTGAAGCGTTAATGCCTAATGCATCCGCAATTATACCCGTTAAAATTGCGCCAATGGCGTAACCAGAATCTCTCCATAATCTGAATATTCCCAAACTTTTTGCCCTGTCGTGTGGATTGGTGTTCTCTGCAATTGTAGCAAGAAATGTCGGGTAAACCATTGCTGTTCCCCAGCCCAAAACAACCGAAAGAATAATGTAATGAGTCATTGTTTGAGCCCAAGGCATTATTAATAAAGCCAGTCCTTGTAAAAACATTCCGGTGAACAACATATCCTTCTTACAAAAATGATCCGCCATCTTTCCTGTTACTAATTGTCCCAGTCCCCAAACGGCAGGATAGGTTGCTGTTATGATTCCAATTTGTTCAAGACTAAAATTCTTATGAGCCAATAATATTGGGAATATTCCCCATACCATTCCATCATTTAAATTATTGATTAGCCCTGCCTGCGTTACTGACCCAAGATTTTTATCTTTCCATGTAGTATCCCAAAATATATTTTTTAGTAAAGGAACATTGCTTGATGTACTTTCTTTGGCAACATGATGTTTAGTGTCTTTTATAAATAACCAACTTCCGAAAAACCCAAGCAATGATAACGCTATTCCAATAAAAAATGGGTATGGTCTCACCCCATATTGCCCGGCAACCCATCCAGTAAGAAAGGCTACAATTGCGACTGATAGATATCCTGCAAACTCATTTAATCCCATTGCGAAACCACGTTGCTTTTCTCCAACAAGATCAATCTTCATCACAACTGTGCTACTCCAAGTTAATCCCTGATTGATACCTAACAATATATTCGCAGCAATGATCCAATTCCAATTTGGCGCATACATTAAAATAAGAGGGACAGGAAGAGCAAATAGCCATCCAATAACAAGAAGATTTTTTCTGCCAATTTTATTTGCAAGCGCACCTGTATAGTAGTTTGTTATTGCTTTTACTAATCCAAATACAATTATAAAGGATAGAATTGCAGTTTTAGCGGCAATATGAAATTCACCCTCTGCAATTTTTGGGAGTATTGATCTTTCAAGACCTACCATACCTCCAACAAACGCATTTATAATTACAAGCAGGGTAAACTGCTTCCAATTTTCTTTAAGACCAAGTTTTACATTTTCCATTTAGGGCATATTGACAATACAAAATTACCTTGATGAAATCTGAAAACACTTTACATATGATAAGAAATTACTTTTGTCCTCGAATTCGGCTAAGGCTTACAGGAGTGATGCCAAGATAGGATGCAATATACTTTAACGGAACTCGCTTAAGTACGTCCGGTGCTTCTTTTATTAAGGAATTATAGCGTTCCTCTGCTGTGTGAAATTGTATGCTTTCAACTCTGTTAACTGTATCAACCAAAGCTGCTTCAAATATTTTCCTGAACAGACTTTCGACATCATGGTGCTTATCGTAGAGTTTAAAAAGTTCACTTGAATTAATAGCAATCAATTCTGAGTCCTCAAGCACCTGAATTGCTTTTTTAGAAGGTCTTCCGGTAAATAAACTCTCAAACCTAACAACCATGTTGTTTTCAAAAGAAAAACTCTCGGTGATATCAATATCTTCTTTAAAATAATAGATTCTTGCTACCCCTTTTTTCAAAAAGTAAATTGTTTTGCACGTGTGACCGATTGATTGAAGTTCGTGATTCTTTTTAATTGCAATTACTTTACAAATTTCAGCAATAGCTTTCTCTGCCTCTTTAGAAAGCGAATTATATTTTTTGAAATAATGAAATAGAGAAGTCATTTAACATCATTAATAATTAATTATTTCACCTTCTTCGTCTTCTTTTTACTTGCTTTTGCCAAAGAGTTAAATTCGATGCATAAATCCACCCAATATTCAAATGCCTTTTTGGTTTTCATTCCTTCATCACTAATAAAAACGTACCCTTTCATTCTTTTTCCTGTAAAATCCATTGGTCGGCATCCTGTCTTTTCAAGAACAACTTCATCCATTGCCGGATTAATTCTGCACATCATTTCATCTTTAACTACGCCAATGCACATTTTCCCGTTAACCATAAAACAAACACCACCGAACATGTACTTTTCTTCAACTTTTGGTAAATCGACTAACGTTTCTCGTATGCGATCAACTAATTTTTCATCAAATGCCATGCGCTAATTTAATTCTTTTTACTTAATCGAATCAAGCACAACAAGATTTTCCAGTTTCTTGAATAGGTGGACACGGAACCGATCCATAGCTGCAATACACACAGCAATCTCCTTGCTTTGGTTTTAACTGAGCTTTGCAGTTCTCACATTCATAAAAATATTGACAGGCATCTGTAGGCATTGTTTCTTCTTTTTTATGTCCGCAGTTGGGGCATGTAATGGTTGACTGGAGAATTACACTTTTGTTTTTCATAAGATTAAATATTTTTGTTTCATAATAATTCATCAATCCGGAAATCA
Organism: Bacteroidota bacterium; assembly: GCA_017303905.1. NCBI lineage: Bacteria > Pseudomonadati > Bacteroidota > Bacteroidota bacterium. The sequence continues at coordinate 254,590 of JAFLBH010000004.1, read as the reverse complement.
TTAATCCAATCATTCCAAGGTTAGTAAATTCATTACCCTCATAAGAACTAAAATAATTGTAGAACACCAACCCAACGGATACAACAGCAATAATAAGTGCAGTTATCTTTCTATGATAAAGAAAAGAGAACACGCTTCCAATAAATGCAAGAAATGAAAAGCCAAGGAAAACATACATTGTAGAATTTCCGAATAACTCAAATGAACTATACCCAAGACTTGAAATTACCACTCCAAAGAGAGGAAAACAACAAGGTGAGGTGATTGCAGTTAATGCAATTCCTATTAACCCGATTTTTTCTATTGCTAGCTTATTGTTCACTACTGTTTTTATTTTTCCTAATGGGAATTTCACAATTACCCAAAAGTAAGCATTTGTTCATTAAGCCAAATATCAGGACAATTAAACCAACTACTCCCATTCCCCAAATGCCGTTAATAATCGCAGATATAATAATCACCACACCTAATGGTATTAAGGTTAACCTAAAGAATCCGTATTTTTCAATTATTTTAATCATGGTATTACTTTTAATATTTATACCCAGTGCCTTTGTCTTGCTCAAGTTCAACACCAAGCCCAAGCACCATTCTATTCACAAAATTAAAATAGGCTATAACCAAGTTTGCATCTAAGATGGCTCTGTCCTCTAATCCAAGTGCCTTCAGTTTTGAAATAAATGTTTCTGTAGGTAAACTTGGAAGTCTGGTTAATTGCCATGCCATATCGCATAATAGCATGTCAACACCAGTAATATCTAATTTGCTAAAATCCCTTTTCAATTGGTCTATCTTCTTTTGATCCTTCCAATAATGATTTAAGGCTTCAGCATGATGTATCTGACAATACTTGCAGTTGTTTGCTGCACTTACCACCACAGCTATCATTTCACGCTGAGCCCTGCTTAAGGGAGATTTAGAGTACATGATGGTCATGTAAAAATCCATATGCTTCACAATGGAATCCGGATTTAGGCTTTGTATTTTATGGACTTCTGCCAATTTCCCCCTCTTTGCTACTAAGTCATCATAGATAACTTTTAAATCGCCTTCAGCTTCATTATGCTCTATTACTTTAATATGCGGCATACTACTTTGTAATGATTAATTTCTCCTTTAAAATATTTCCTGAATCATCTGTTAGCGTGATGTAATATGATCCGTTATTCCAACTTGATGTATCTAAAAATATTTCACTCTCAACTACGCCCTCTTTTTTATAAATGACATTTCCAATGCTATTTGTTACAGTTAAGGAAAATTGTTTATTGCGATCGTTGTTAAATTCAATCTTTGCTTGATTAATGGATGGATTAGGGTATACATAAAGTTTACCCGGCTCAGTATATTTAATTGTAATAGTTTTAACTTCTGTAAACTGAGCATATCCAAGTCTTAACTTGTAATAATTAACTGAATTTAAAAGTGGGCTCTTATCTGTGAAATTATAAGGTGTTGCCGAGCTGCTACTCCCGCAAACTCCACCAATATTTCCAATTTCCTCATAATTTACACTGTCGGAAGAATGCCATACAGTTATGCCATTGCAAGTTGGGCCACTATCTATTGTCCAGTACAGCAAAACCTCTTTATTGTTTGGGATCAAATAAAAATTTGACAAATTCACATGCTGCGCTTTAACGGAAATAAAACCGAAAAGCAGAAACATATTCATAAATAGTAGCCAAACACGTTTTCTCATTTTGTGGTTTTTATTTAATTGCTTTCCATGATGAATAAAGTGATACACCAAATGGTACACAATAGGTCAATAAAACCTTAAATAATAATTTTATTGACCATTCGCCATTGAAAATAGAATCATAACTATTAATCAAGTTTAAAACTGTACCGATGAGCAATGCCACTTTTAAGGCTGTAAAATAGTTTTCCTTTCGCATTGTGCCATTAACTGGGTAAACTCATTTATTATTGTTTGTCCTTTATCTCGAGCATACCATAAATGCAATTCTTTCTCAAAATCTTCCCAAGTTATAGTATCCTTATTTTCTTTCCAGTTCAACATAATTTGTTGTGCCGGGGTTGGTCGTGGCCCCCATGTACACAACAATTCACCTGTTTCATTACATAGTACTAAAAGCTTGGGAATAGCTTTCGCTCCATTTGAATGATATTTATCAATCAATCCGGGATAAGCATCTCTTGATATTATTTTAAAGTTATACTTGCCCTCTGAACTCTCGGCAATTTTATTAATTACGGGGATTATTTGTGCGCAATCACCACACCACGCATCGCCAATTAAAAGCATATTCACGGGGTGAGATTGCGACTTAAATTTATTAATAGCATCTGAACTCAATTGAACTGTTTTATCAAGTCGATTCATTCGCTGAACATTCAACTTGGTAAACTCAAGCAACTTTTCGCTTTGAGTGTTACCTGTTGTTTTACCACCTGCAATCAGGTTATCTACTAATTCTCTGTACTCTGCGTAACTTAAAGCAGATTTAAATATTTTTTCTAATTCCATATTATTTTGCTTTTGCAACAACTTGTTCGCCCATTTCTAAAAATTCTTTTGACTTACGAAAGCCCATTGCTTTTCCTATGAATTTACCGTCAGGTTGTAAATAGATTAAAGTAGGATAAGCTTCTACGGAGTATTTTTCCGCTAATGCAGATCCATCTCCGGATTTTTCCATGTCGATTGCAATGCAAACAAAATTCTTATTGTAAAAATCTCCCACAGCTTTATCTGCAAAGGTTTTATTTTTCATCATTTTGCATGGCCCACACCAACTAGCATAGGCATCAAGAAAAATGTATTTATTTTCTTTTTTAGCTTTATCCAAAGCTTGTTGCCATGTTCCGGTAAAAAATTGGATTCCTCCTTCAACTTTTACTTCACTTTTTCTGTATTTAAATCCGGAAACAAAAAGAAGTATGGCAAGTGAAATTGTTGTAAATGCTATTGTCTTCATATATTCTTTGATATTAGTTTAAATTTTACTTTTTGTTCATTCTGAATAATATTCACTTCTGCACAATGACTCAGGTAGGTATATTCATAATCAAGATTAAGATTGATGGTTTCTCCTGAAACTTGTTGGAAGATTCCCGAACATTCCAATTTCCCTTCAGGACTATATCTAGCTATTAAAAAGTCATCCCCATTACTTTCTATATTAAACCACGATCCACAACCTTCACCGCTCAGCCATTTAATACTTTCCGGCAAATGAATTGGTTTACTTGGACTTGGTACGATTTTATGATATACTTCTGCTTGCTTCATTTGAGAATGGGATGGGAATGTATTTTGGTTTCAGAACAGGTGAATTACATGTAACACCAATGATTGCATAATTCGATAATGTCTTTACATTTCCGATGGGTGTTGGACTTAATGTTTTTGGATAATTCAACACTAACTTATGATACCACTTTGGAGAACCACTTACAATAACTGTATTTACGAATCGGGAGCAGTTAGTTCCATTTGGTAAAAATGGCCCGTAAGGAATTGGTGATGCTAATTGCATTTGATTTGCTTTATTAAATGCTTTATTGAAATCAACATCGCAATACGAAGCATGCAAGTTTCCATTGCCATGACAAGATTCGTTTTTGTAAAGTTCCCATAATATCTCATTATAATTTGTTAGTCTGCCATTTTTATCAAAAAGCGCTTTGCTTTTTATTTCGAGATCATGGTCGGAATAAGCACTTCTAACTCGTCCATATTGATAGGGTGCATGGTAACGACCAAAATCGAAATAGTGGCAGTTTCCGGATTCCTTTTCAATTAGAACAACTGCTGCATGTCCAACTTTGTAATAGTTCGATTTATTAATGCCGAACCATTTTAAAGGCTTGTCGTACCAAGCCCCGGCTTGTTTACATAAAGTTTCAGGCCATGCCAGTGCTATTGCTATTCCGCTATACATGTACTACCTCCTTTTGATTGAGTTTAACTGTGTGCAACTTGTTTTGAATGATGTCATGATAATTAAATAGAGCTTCACCTTCATTAAAATGAATTTGCGAAATACTCAAAGTCATTAAATCACCTTCTCCCTTCATTAATAAATCTTCCGAACTTGCTAAACCATGTTTTCTATTATGGAAGTCTAATATCATTGCATCAACAAAATCAATATGTTTATTAATCCACTGTTTAAAAAGTCCTTCTCTTTTTTGCTGTACTGTTGGATTGTATAAAGTGGCAGAAGACCATATTTGAGGAGTGGCTGTATCTATTTTTTTTAAATGTTTATTTTCTCCATCCCAACGAAACTCGTCAAAGGCTTTAAGATCTCCGGAAGTGTAGTCTAATAACAGTAGTGTAAATGGTTCAACATTTTCTAAATCAATAGAATTGTACAAATCATTTGCATCACTGTATTTAAAGCTTTCTAAAAGAATCAATCCTCTGCTTCGACTATAACTCTCCTTCTTTACATGATTTACAAAAGCTCCGTTTAACAAACAGGTTGTCTTTCCATCTAATGATGAGGCAATCCAGGTTCCACCTGCCAATGCATCTTTCGGATAAACAAGTTGAATTCCATCATTCACATATAATGCAGGACTCAATGTATCACGACTCGCTTTCTCATCTCTGCTTGAGGTGAAATAAAATCCTGCGGGAGTTGGTATGTATGTTACTGTGCACATATTTTTATATGTCTGATGGTTGATGGTGCGTAGCCGAATGTGTTTTTTACTAACGATGTCAACTGCATTTCAGTGATAGCCACTTTAATTAATGCCTGATGGTGGATGCTATGCTCAAGATTATAAGCAAGTTCTCTGTAAAAGGATGATTGAATTAAAGTTGGTTTCTGATCTTCTACAGTTGAATAATCTGCAACAAAGGTTACCGGAAAATCGGCTTTTATGTCAAGTAAGGCATTGATAATATCATCAATGGTCTTTGATGCGAAATGCACGTCTGACTCCAATTTTAAATCACGCTGACGAGCATCGTAGTTTACTTCTTTACTTTGCTCACCTTTGAATAAGCATTGGTAAAACTCTAAAATATGACGCACATGCTGACCAATTGAAGCATTGCTTAAAATTTCGAGTTGTCGGTTGTACTGTTCTTGTGATAAACCCTTTAAAAGATCATTTATTTCCACAAGGTTGTTGATGATGTGTCCGGTCATAATTTTATGTTTAATGGGTTATGGCTTAATGATTTCGGTTACTTCTGCCGAAGCAGATGGATCAAAGGCTTTTACTTCAACGTATTTTACATTCGGAACCCAAAAAGTTCCACCTTCAATTTTTACAAGAATATTATTTAGAATAGTCAGTTTGTTATTGATATAGCCATATACATGGTATTTTTTATCCGTAGCGGATTTCAATAGATAGAATTGCTTTTTATGGTATGAAACAAATTCAAATGAGAATGACTTTTTCTCTGCATCAATCATTTTAGATTGAACACCATAAGCGTAATTTCTTTGAATGTATGTTAAAGGGTCAATTTTTCCTCCTTGTGCATACTTCACCCAATAAACTTTAATCGGTTCCTTTTCATTCAGATTACCATCCTTATCTTCATTTAGCGTATAAACAATTGTATTGGCATTAATAGTACGCTGAACATAAAAAAGAAGATTGTCTACTCCTTCCGGTTTAGGATATGTATTTACCTCATTCACGTTTGCTTTGGGTGTAAACGAAGCAGTGATGATTAATACTCCCAATAAAATAAATATGTTTTTCATTTGCACGAGTGTTTAGAAAATGATAATTGCTTTACTTCTAAGGGGATAGTAGTAGATGAATTGAATTCCTTACAGGAATAACGGAAATATTTTAACAGAAAAGGTAACTTATTGTATTTAAGTTAAATACAGTGGCAATTGTTATGTAAATAATTGCTGCAATTGCTTTTCTAATGAAGCAATTATATCACTTGCCACTTCCGTCTTAGATTTCAAAGGAAAATGTTCTATTGAGTTATCTCTAAAAAGAAGGCTGATTTTATTGGTGTCAAATCCGAAGCCTTCCCCATTTTCATTAGTGGTGTTCAGTACAATAAAGTCCAAATTCTTTTTTTGCATTTTACCTTTACCATACTCAAAAATATTATCGGTTTCCAAAGCAAAGCCGATCGAAAATTGATCTGCTCGTTTTACCTTGCCGAATTCATAAGCAATATCCGGATTCTTTGTTAACTGAATGGTTATGGTTTCATCATTCTTTTTGATTTTTGATGACTCCATTATCAAAGGTCTATAATCGGCTACAGCAGCCGTAAAAATAGCAATGTCAACACTATCGAAATAGTGCTGACATGCTTGTAACATTTCTAAAGCTGTTGTTACCTGAACAATTTTAATTTGCGAAGAGTTACATTTTAAATTTGTTGGGCCGGAAACTAGAATTACATCTGCACCCTTGTGGTTTAACTCCTCAGCAATGGCATAACCCATTTTTCCGGATGATGCATTTGAGATGAATCTTACAGGATCAATAAACTCTTTAGTTGGCCCTGCTGTAATTAATATCCGTTTCCCGCTTAACATTTTAGTATTCAATTTTCATTGTTACATCAATGGTCTTTGCAATGTTTTTTGAAGGTTTACCTTTTTCAAATGCAATTTTATAATCAGCCAGTACAATTTTAAGTTTTGTATCAACTGTAATTTGTCCACCTTTAACGGTAACTGTTCCCTTTTCATTCACAGGATTTGTCGTCTCTTTAATAGTCATCTCACCCGAAACGGTAGCGTTGTAAACTCCATCTTTAGAAAAGTTGATATCTTTTAAATTGGTGATCTTTCCTTTGAACTTCGCCTTTGGAAATGCTTTTGTATCAAGGAATTTTTCGCTGTTAAAGTGCTTTTGCATCAAGGCTTTTTTGAATTCAAAACTTTGCATCGGTACGGATACAACTACATCGCCTGATTCCTTGCTTAATGTTGCTGTTGACGCATAGTTTACTGCGCTAATATCCTCCGCATCAGTGTGTGAGAAAATATCAATTTGACTTTTCTTACTGATTAATTTATCATCAGTTTGTTTAAAACTGAATAAAGTAATTGTTCCAATTACTAAAGCGATAACTACTGCTACTTTTTTCATACTATTTCTTTTTATATTAATTGATTGTTATTCTGTTACTACATCACATTTCTCGAGTAATACATTTTCGTATAACTCTAAATCCTCGTCATACTTTGCTCCTGATCGAATGATTCCTTTTATTGCGGTTTGTTGTCCTATTTGTAAGACGTCAGCATTCTTATTTGTCTCAGCCATAAAAACACACTTAACACCGGCTTTGTCATTGGCTTCCTGCAACAAAATGGTAACTTGATTATTCATGTCTGTATCCTTTGATTTAACCGTTCCCTTTATGACAAATATTTTTGAGTCACCCTCATCACCCAAATATTTAGCATTTGCAGCCTTTTCATCTTTGAGGTATTCATTAACGATACTTGTTGAACTAACAGAGAAATCCGCCTTTTGAGCCTGCACATCTATGTGGGGCATATTCCATAAGTAAAAAACAATTGCTCCGCCTACCAATGCTCCGAAGAGGATAGTAAGTAAAACTATTTTTCTGATTTTCTTTTTTTTATCTACAGTCATAAGTGATTTGTTTTGGTTAGAGAAGTATATCATGAGGCAATTATTTAATTGACCTCATGATACAAGACTTAGGAGATACCTAAAGGCTTCGATTATTTCATCTTCTTGCACTCAGCAGTGCAAGTATGACCTTTTTCGCCACAAGCGTATACATGCCCGCTTGATGTGCAAGCATTTGTACAAACGTGATCTTTCATAGCAGCAGCCTTGTTCTCTGCTTTTTTGCAATCCGCTGTACAAACATGGCCTTTTTCACCGCAACTGGAATGACTGTTTGTAGCAGTACTCTTGTTTGTTTCCGTTTTGGTAGTTGATTTAGTTTTGCTTGGAGCTGTTTGAGCGCTGGCTGCAAAAGAAATTCCTGCTACGATAGCAAGGGTGAAGATGATTTTTTTCATTTTTAGATTTTTAATGGTTTATACTTGTTAGTAGTAAGCCATTTTAAAACCTTACACAAAAAATGAATTATTTTTTAAGATTATCGTCTATCGCCTTCTGAATGCGTGTTTTAGAAGTATCTGCTAACTTCAAATTTGAAGGATTGGAGAATGATTGACGGTTAGATTTTAAGGCATTCTCAATTATAAGGCTTTGTTTTTGGTAACCCGCACATTTATCGCACATGGCAAGATGCATTTTCAACTTCACACGATCCATAAAAGATAATGGTGCTGCATGACTTTTCTCTATCAAAAGAGTAGCTTTATTGCAGGATAACATAATTATGTTCATTAACTTTTTCATTTTTCTATGCTTTAAACCAGTTTTTTTCGAGGCAAGCCCTTAATTGTAACTTAGCCCGGTGAATGATCACCCAATAGTTAGTCGAAGTAATATTTAATTCCTTACAAACTTTTTCTGTTTCTTCTTCCTCCACGAGTTTTAAAAGGATAAGTTGTTTCTGATTATCAGGAAGTTTGTCGATGCAAAAATTTAAAGCGCTCGCTAATTCCTTGTTCTCAATACCATTTAAGTTTTCTACTCCCCATGAGTGTGGAGCAGCGTTTTCTTTCCAATCTCCATCCTCGGAAAAGTAATTGTCGATGTACGAATTATCCTCAAAAGAAAAACTTTGGTTATTTACTTCATATTTTGTTGAAGCTTTGCGATAATGATCCGCAATTTTAAATTTCAATATGGCGAACAACCATGTGCGCTCACTGCTTTTCCCTTTAAAACTCTCCATTGCTTTTAATCCGGCAAGGAATGTTTCTTGCACTAAATCTTCCGCCAACTCTGTCTTTCCTGTTTTACTCATGGCATAGCCAAACAGCTCATCAGCATAAGTTGATGTCCAGTTATGAGGGTTGAGTATGTTTTGAGGTTGATTCAATGTGGTACAAAGGTAGAAAAGATCATTAAAATTTAAAGGTAAAATACAAACATATTCGAATTAACTACCTTTCATTTTAAAACATCCTATTCTCAAATAGAATAGACACCAATCCTACTTGTTTTTGATTTACCTCTTTCTTTTTCCTTCTATCAATGCTGTAGAATAAGTTTTATAAGCATCTTGAAGATTAGTAAAAATTTTTGGCTCATAATCATTTTTTGACTTATGAATGCTTGATGAGTGATTGCTCTGCCAGTTTTTACTTAACTCAAGATCAAAAATATTTGCTAATAATTCAACTATTTTCGTTATCTCTCCCTTTCCATTATTGATATATCCGGAAGTGTGTAGTCCGTAAACTAGCTGAACAAATTCATTTTTGTTGTCCCTACTTCCTGTCCATTTAATTATAGTTGAGTTCTTTAATGATGTTTCGGAAGCTATAGTAGTTTCAATTTCAGTTGTTATTGTAGGAAGAATATTATTTTTAATGAAGATTGTACTTAAATTTTGTGCAACTTCGTTACTAGCCAAATAACGTATAAAAAAGTGTTTCAGCTTTTTTGAATCCAAAACAAACTCCCTTAATTGCTTTTCTTCATCGCTAATATAAATTGGTAATGCTACACCATTCTCGATTTTTTTTATATCCAATTCATCCTTCACGTCTTCTCCATAGATTTTTTGAAGTAGAGGTAAGATCTCTTCGATGGCTTCACCTCTCCTATAATAAGTATTAAATGTTTCAACCATTTTCTCTTTATACTCACCAACAACTTGAATTATATTTAATAAGGCAAATTCTCTTTCGATTTCATCCCTTACAAATTCTTTATCCTTTGCCCTATTATAGCGTTTCTCAATGTTGCACTCAACTATTCTGATGTAGCGTTTAAGTAAATGTTCAAAAGTTTGTTTCATTTTCAATTCTTTAGGTTTGGGACAAAATAACAAAAGGTCATTGTCAATTTCCGTCAAAAGTTTTATATTTACTTTAAATACAGGCAGATGAACGATCAGGCAAAATTTCAAAGAATGTTGGAAATACTTATGAAGTTATCCGGCAGTTATGGATATAGTGTTAAACAACTTGCTGAAGATTTTGAATCATCCGAAAGAACCATATACAGGTATTTGACAACTTTTAAAAATGCCGGATTTCTATTAGATAATCACAATGGGTATTTTAAAATAGACAAAAAGTCTCAGGACTATAAAGACCTAAGTAAGCTAATTCATTTTTCGGAAGAAGAAGCACACGTCCTAAGCAAAGCAATTCATTTAATTGACGATGAAAGTAAATTCAAGAATGATTTGTATGAAAAACTGTATGTCCTTTTCGATTCTGACAAGGCGGTAAATAAAATTGTGAGAAAGGAGAGTTCCGAGAACGTTATAAGTTTAAAAGGAGCAATTAAAAACAAGGAGCAGGTAATTTTTCATGGATATAGATCATCTAATAGCGATAACATCCGAGATCGACTATTAGAGCCATTTGCCTTCACGTCAAATTATAACTATGTGTGGTGCTACGATATCGAGGCTAAATCATCTAAAACTTTTAAAGTTGCTCGGATTAAAGAGGTAAAAATAACTGATAAAAAATGGAAGAATGAGAAGCTTCATAAACGTAATGAAATTGATGTATTTAGGATTGGTGGGGAGAAAACTATTCCGGTAAAACTCATATTAAGCCTTATGGCTTATAATCTTTTACTAGAAGAATACCCTCTATCTGAAAAGTTTTTGATGAAAAGCAAGGATAATAAGTACACATTTGATGGATGGGTCTGTGATTTTAACGGTGTAGGGCGGTTTGTATTAGGCATGATAGATCAAGTAGAGATAGTAAGCCCCAAAAGCTTAAAAGACTACTTAAACAGTAAAATAAAGAATAAACGATTCTAATTGACGGAAATTGACAAACAGCTGATGTAATTTTGAACTTAGCAAAAACAAATGTTAACCTTTAACTCCATAAAAGAACTTATCAAAAGCTTGGATTGGTCGAAAGACCTTCTATCCGAGATGTTTGAGAAACGGAATTCCTTTTCATATAAATATGAAATGGCATTGGAAATTTTGGAGGAAGATAGAATTGAAAAACTAATCGAAAAAGAAGTTCTCCGGAGGAATGGTGCTTTCCTTGAGATAGATGAAAAATACCTCCAATTTTTTGAGTTGGTTTTGGAAGTGAACGAGCAGGTAAGCACGGCCTTTATTCATGAAAACATCCAACATGTAAAAGAAAGCATCAATTATTATCTAAAGGAGAGTGGCTCGGATAAGCAGTATTCTTATTTAAAAGTGATTAAATCCTCATTACAAAAAATTGGAAGGATAACTCATAGAAGTATTATTGACCTAAATAGAAATATTGAAAACACATTTAAAACAGAACCCACCTATAAAGTAAAAATTGCAAAGCTTGAGAATTTTGATATCAAAAGAAAGGACATAGAATTTCTCATTCATCAAACTGAGAAATTAGTTACGGAAGAAGAACTTACTTTCTTTAAAGCAGCGTTGGACGAAGAGCTAAAACGGATTACTAATTCCTTGAGAATAAAATTGAATGAAGGGAGACACAATTTAATTGAGACCCAAAAACAAATAATAAATTATTTAAATCAAATAAAACATCAAAGCGAGTTTATTGAGAAAATAAGACAAATAAAATATTTAAGAGATCAATTTGAACTGAAGTCTAAGACCAATTTCTTGGAAGTATTGTCTAACAATAACTCTGTTATTTTTGAACCAAAATCTTCATATCCGCTGAAATTATCGATAGATTATTTGCAAACAGATGAAGCCTATCAAAGTATATTAAAAATAAGTAAAAAGTTTACAAATGGTCACAAAAATATAGCATTAGCAGAAGCAATAGAGGATTCTTATTTGGAAACCGAAACCGAAGAAGAAATTTTTATCAATTTGGAAGAAGTGAAAAATGGCTTCATGGCTTCAGGTAATAATCTATATGACTTTGTTCAGAGTTATCGTTTCCCTAAGGATGTTTCATTTGAGGAGCGGTTAACTTTTTTCTGTCAGATGATCTCACAATACGAAAACGAGTTTAACATTGCTGATACATACAATAAGAAAAATGAAATAGAGTTCGTAATGGTTTATCCAAAAAATAATTAACTATGAATATTCCTCAAACAGGTGAAATTTTTGAAATACTTAGCAAAGGACAGTTTATTTCCTCCAATAGTGCTGACCATAACTTGCGGAAGTTATATGATATTATAAATGATGAAAATAATTTTGATAAACTGTGCGATTATTTTCATGCAATAAATTTTATCCTAGAGAGAGGTGATGAGTATTTCTTTTTCTCAAAATCTGAAATCAAAGCTGAACTTGATAGAAAAATTGAGATTGCATATAAATGGATTGATATTTTAGACTTTTTGAAAGCGTATGACAATTCTTTCGGCTCCAACTTTCGTTTTGATTATAGCCATATGGCAGGGCAAATTGGTAGAGATGTAAACCTCAAGGATAAGTTAGAAGGATTAAGAAAATACACTGGTGAAGGAAGTTATTTAGAACGAATAAAAAACCTTGTTGGTTTACTTGTAAAAGAAGGATTTGTCGAGCTTGAAAATGAAATTACTAATCAATATAAAGTTGTTGCTTCTTTCGGATATATGGAAAGATTAGTTAATAGTATTAACATCCCAAATGAATTACAAAATGAGATACCTCAATAAAATAATATTGATAAATAGCGCCACAATTAAATATTCAGAAATATTTACAGGCGGTAACGTGCATTTAATAGGAACACAAGGTGTAGGTAAGAGTACTATTTTAAGAGCCATCCTGTTTTTTTATAATGCCGATAGCCAAAAGCTAGGAATAAAGCCCGGCCAAAAAAATTTTTCTGAATACTATTTTCCCTATCAAAATTCTTATATCATATATGAAATAGTTAAGGAAACTGGAGTTTATTCTATTCTCTGTTACAAATCTCAGGGTAAGGTTTGCTTTAGATTTTTTGAAGGTGAGTACAACAAGGACTATTTTATAAAAGATAACTATGCTTTTGAATCATGGGAGCAGATAAGCAATCAGCTTAATCAAAGCAAAATATATTATTCGCGAAAGATTGACCGTTATGAAGAATACCGGGATATATTATATGGTAATAGTGAAGGAAAAAGCGAACTTAAAAAGTTTGCATTAATGGAAAGCAAGCAATATCAAAATATTCCTCGTACAATTCAAAATGTACTTTTAAACTCTGAACTCAAGGCGGAATTTATAAAGCAAACGATTATCCGATCTTTAGAAGATGAAGATATTGTTATAAGTTTAGAGGATTATCAGCATCATCTTACCGGATTTGAAAGTCAACTTTCAGATATAAGAAAATGGACAGAGAAAAACAAAAACGGAGAAATACCGGTAAAAACTCAATCTGAAAAAATTATTCAGTTAAGATCTGCCATTAAATTTTTAGAAAGAGAGAAAATAACACTGGCCAAGCAATTGGCTTGGGCTTTAAATTCGATTGAAAAGAACACCCCTAAAATTAAGAAAAAATTAGAAACCCTGGAATTAAAGGAAGTACAAATAAAAGCCAAGTTAACTGAACTTGATGGTAAATTTGAGTCCAAAAAAGAAAATATACAGAATGATATCAGTGTGTTTGATAATAAAATAAAGGAAGCAGAAACAAAAGCGCAGGAATATAAAAAAATAAACATCGAAGCTATAATTGAAGCCGTTACTAAAAAGGACACCTTATTGGTTGAACAAGGAAATCTTAATAAGGAAAAAGGAATATTGACTTCTAAGTACGCAGAAATAACTCAAAAATATTCGATGTTGTTAACTGAGCTTCAAAATCAGTTAAAAAGTATAGAAACAGATTGTGAAAAGCAGAAATTGACACTACAATCCAATTTTCTTTCCTTTAAGGAAAACACAACTAATCAATATGTTGATATCATTAAAGAAATCCGGAACAATAGTTTGTTGGCGTTGGACACCGCTAGAAATCATGTTAACGAGAAGAAGGATCAATCTCAAGAACTTCTAATAAAAAAGGCCGAAATTAATCATAAGCGGTTTTATGAAAATGAAATAGAGCAATTAAAAACAACTCTTCAAAAATTTAAAAATGATAAGATAAATGCCGAAAGCCAAGCTAAATTCAACAATGAACAAATAAAAACATTTCAAACGCAATGGGAGACTGAAGAAAACGGAAAAAAAGAAAGCCATAATCTAAAATTGGAAAAATTGAACAATTCTGTATTAAATATACAGAACGAAGTGAAGTCGATTGAAACAAAAATCATGAAAGCAAGGATTCATTTTATGGCTGGCTAAATGAAAAGTATCCAAATTGGGAAAACACGATAGGAAAAGTATGCACAGATGATATACTATTCCATAATGAACTTTCCCCGGAAATAATAAACTCGAAAGAATTAAACTTTTTTGGAGTAAAGATAGATTTAAGAGAAATAACCAAAAAAGTAAAAACAGTTGCCGATTACGAAAAAGATAAGGAGGAGCTAAATGGGCAAATAGAATTACAAAAAAAACAAATACTTGCAGCCAACGAAACATTGGAATCTGAAATAATAAAATTAAAAACGAAGTATCAGCCTAAGATAAAAGCAAGCAAGGATTTAATTAATGAGTATAATTATACAATTGAAACCAACACCGCCAAAACTGAAGAGGCGACTAACACACTAAACGATCTAACTCAAAAAGCTGCCAATGAGAAACATAGTTTATTGAAGGAAATACAAAAACAAATAGATCAACTGTCAGAAGAAATAATAGTAGCAGGAAGGAAGCTAAAAGCATTGGAAGAGCAAATTTCTCTTGAGGAGAAGGCAAAACAAGCGGAGAAAGACAACCTGATACGTGAAGAAGAAAGAAAGACTATTGAAGCCAAGGCTGAAATCGATACAACTTTTAAAACAAAAAAAGCCGAGTATTCACAACGAGAACTAGAAATAAAGGAGAAGCAAAAAAAGGAGCTTTCCGATAAAGGTGCAAATACCTCTAGGATCGCAGAAATTGATAAACAATTAGAAAAGTTAAAAGCGAAACTTGAGTATATAGAAAATAATTGGGACAAGGTTGTAGAATACAAAAAAGACAAGAGAGAATTATTTGATAAAGAGGAAGAGTTCAAAATTAAAAAGAAGAGTTTACAAGAGCAGCTTATTAATGAACAGCAAAAACATACGCAACAAAAGGGATCATTATTTACTGAACTCACCGAACTTACACGAGTAATTTCAGAATTAAAAAAAATTCTGGAAGATTATGGGGCAGATTTAAATGAGCTGGATTTATTTAAGAGCAGGAATTCTGAAAGCTATTCTGACCTTAACATTTATCTTTCAGACCCAAAGGAGGAAAATGCCGTTAATAAACCCGGTCGGGAACTAATTCGAGAATTGGAACAAAAAGATTATTCCCGAAAAGATCGGCTGGGTGAAATGAAAGAATCAATAAATAAGTTTTTAGGTAATTTTTCGGAAAAGAATATTTTTAATTTTAAAATTATTTTGATTGATTCAATAGAATATGTTCAGTTTGCGGATGAACTAAATGATTTCATTGAAGAAAGAAAAATAGAACAATTTGAAAAAAGAATAAATGAACGCTTTGCTTCTATAATTACGTCCATAGGCAAGGAAACTGGAAGTTTAATGTCCAAAGGAGGAGAAATTCAAAAGATAATTCATAGTATTAATAAGGATTTTGAACAAAGAAATTTTGTTGGGGCGATCAAAAAAATAGAATTACAATGGGATAATAGTAGCAACCCTGTTGTGAGTATATTGCTCGCTATAAAAAAGTTCAATGATGAAAATATAAATGAATTAGGCACTCCAAACTTATTTTCCGGTAATGACCAAGGTGCAAAAAACAAAAAGGCGGTTGATCTGCTTAAAGAACTAATTAAGCAAATTACAACTTTTGGAAAGAAAACTATCTCGCTTTCAGATTCCTTTGAATTAAAGTTCAGGATTCAGGAAAACCAAAACGATACCGGATGGGTTGAGAAGCTCGCAAATGTAGGAAGTGATGGCACAGACATTCTTGTTAAAGCCATGATAAATATTATGCTCTTGAATGTTTTTAAAGATGGGGCATCCAAGAGGTTTAAAGATTTCAGATTACACTGTGTTATGGATGAAATAGGCAAGCTTCATCCTAACAATATCAAAGGGATATTAAAATTTGCTAATGATCGTAATATTCTTTTGGTCAATGGTTCTCCAACGGAAAATAATGCAATTGATTACAAACACATTTATAAACTTGAAAAGGATGAAAAAAGCTTTTCTAAAATAAAAAGAATTATTACAAATCACGCTTTAGCATGACTTTACCATTGAACATAGCGAAAAAATTAAAACAGATGCTTGATAAGGTAGAAATACCATCAAGTAAACTCAAACATGCTGTAATAGCCGGATTAATAGAGGATGGTGTAATACAAGTTAGAAATATTGGTAAAAGTCAACGAATGTATTATGTAAATAAGCCGGAAAGTTTAACTGCATACATTGCGAATCACTTTGGAATTTCCAGTTTAGAAAATTATATTGAGTATCAAAAAAATGATACAGGAACAAGAAATGAATCAGTTTTAATAAGTTCGGATTCCAAGTTAAAGCAGGTTAGGACATTTAAAGGATTTCTAGTTAATTGCTATCAACCAATTGATGCGCTTCTTTCTGATAAGTCATTTATAATTAATCCTTTAGAAGGAACATACACTTTTATATATGATTATGAGCATTTAAAAGTTCCGGCCAACATAACAATTGTCGGAATTGAAAACCCGGAAAATTTTAAAGAAATACAAAAGCAGAAATCCTTATTCAAAAATATTTCTCCACTGTTTGTGTCTCGATATCCGCAAAATAAGGACTTAGTAAAGTGGTTAGGACGGATTCCCAATAAATATATGCACTTCGGAGATTTCGACTTTGAGGGGATTAATATTTATCTTAATGAATATAAAAAGCACTTGAATGAAAAAGCCTCATTTTTTATTCCAGATTATATCGAAAGTTTATTAAAAACTAATGGAAATAGAGAGTTATATAATAGGCAACTAGAAAGAAGGCCTGATAAAAAACAAATTACAGAAAAAGAAATTATAAAGTTAATTGCA
Organism: Bacteroidota bacterium; assembly: GCA_017303905.1. NCBI lineage: Bacteria > Pseudomonadati > Bacteroidota > Bacteroidota bacterium. The sequence continues at coordinate 237,500 of JAFLBH010000004.1, read as the reverse complement.
CTTATTGACAAATATAAAAAGGGATTAGAACAGGAAATATTTATTAATAACTAAGCAATGGGAAAGTTAGTCAAAGGTAAAAAAGTAATTAAAGTTGGTAGCAAAACCGCCAAAAATCCTCGTCAGGCAAAGCCAAAGACAGTTACTGTAAAGAAGATTACTAAAAAGAAATCTCCTGCGCCTTCAACCTTAAAAAGTATTGACTATTCTAAATTCGGCTATGATGAAAGAAAATACCAAAAGCATTTTAAAGGAATAAAACTTGAAAAATATTTATTCGGCCAAGAGGTCAAGAATAAAGAAGGATCATTTTATTTAATTACAAATACTGAACAAATTGATTTTCCTGTTGTAAATAAAGAATCAGCTAAAAATTTATTGTACGCTGAGCTTACCCTAATTGATGGAATAGCAAAGTTAAAGGAAAAAGAATTAAAAACTTTCGGTTATAAAAAGATCGAAGATTTATTGAGTCATCATAAATTTCAATTTAAAGCAAAGGAGCTTTTATCAATTATAGATAACCATGATGGGCATTCAATTCATAAATGGGTAAGGCGAAGAAATGATTACCCCAAATACAATACTACCGGATTTTCAGTTTCAAGTTTTTTTAATCCTGAAGATTTTATTGTGATTGATTTGGAAACATTAGGTTTCAATAGCCCGGCATTTCTTATTGGAATTGGTTACATGAGAGATGGGAAATTTAATGTAGATCAACTATTAGCTAGAGATTTAGATGAGGAAGGTGCAATCTTCTTTCACCTTAAAGATTATCTGAAAGGTAAAAACGTTTTGCTTACTTATAATGGAGCTTCTTTTGATGTGCCTCTAATTAAGTCAAGGGCAAATTCTTTAGGAATAGACCTTCTAATAGATCATGCCCATTTTGACATGTATTATTTTTGCAAACGGGCTTTTGATGGTGTTTGTTATGATTACAAATTAAAAACATTAGAAAGCGAAATATTGGGACATCATAGAAGAGGAGATGTTCCTGGATTTCTTGTTCCGTCTTTTTATAGTGCATACATGTCAACTGGCAATATTGGTACTGTTATTCCAATCATAGACCATAATAAACAAGATATTATTACAACATTTAAATTATTTGAATACCTACATTTAAAAGAAGTTAGTTTTTAATATGGAAGAAAATAAACAATATAGGCTCTCTGAACTTATTTCATTGGTGAAAGGGGTTCTAGATGCTAATCTGAATACATATTTTTATGTTATTGGTGAGATATCTAATTATAATGGAATCGAACCCAACAAACATCTATATCCTCGATTAATTGAAAGGAGGAATGGAGTTATTACTGCGGAAATAAAGACATGTATTTTTAGAGGAAGTGTTTATCAGCTAACGGAATTTGAGAGAAAAACTGGGCTTAAATTTGAAAACGGAATTGAAGTTTTATTAAAAGTGAAAGTTGAGTTACATCCGATTTATGGTTTATCATTAATAATGAATTCTATCGATCATAATTATACTCTCGGTAAAATTCAGGATGAGAAACTTAAAACATTGATAAGGCTTGAAAAAGAAAAAGTAATTAGACTAATTGAGCCCGGCATTTACGAAACCAATAATAAAAAATTAGATCGTCCATCTGTTATACAAAGAATCGCACTAATTTCTTCTGTAAATACAAAGGGTTATTCCGATTTTAAAGCAGCTCTTCTTGAAAATAAATATGGGTATAAATTTACTTTAACCGATTTTCCTGCTATCATGCAAGGAAATGAAGCGGCTAAATCAATGTTGAATCAACTTCAAGCAATAGATAAACGACGGGAAGAATATGATGCAGTTGCCATTATTCGTGGTGGTGGAGATGATACTGGATTTATTTGTTTTGATGATTATGAATTGAGTAAAGCCGTTGCCAATTATAAATTACCGATTATAACTGGCATTGGTCACGAACAAAATAAAAGTATTGTCGATATGGTGGCAAATATTTTCACTATGGTTCCCGCTATGGCAGCGAAAAGCATTATTGAGCACAACAAAGATTTTGAAAATTCTATTGTAGAATTAGGACATCAAATTGCAAATGCAAGCAAGGAAGTTATTGATTCTGAAAGACATGAATTAGTCGAATTAGATGGGCAACTTAAGCATGGATTTAAACTTCTAATCCAAAACGAAAAGGATACCTTAAACCAATTGATTCGAGATGTTAAGAATTTTAGTCCGGAAAATACTTTGGCTCGAGGATATGCGATAATCACGTTTGAAGGAAACATTTTGAATGACACTAAACAATTAAAATCCGGGAACAAAATAAAAACAATAACTAGTTCAAGCATTATTGAAAGTAACATAACTAAAATTGAAAAAAGAAATGGCAACATTAACTTATAAAAAGGCTTCAGAGGAACTTCAAAAAATTGTTTCAGATATTGAAGATGGAAAAGTATCAATAGACAATCTGTATGCTAAACTTGAGAGAGCAAAGGAGCTGATTGAAATTTGTCAATCTAAACTTAAGCAAACCGATGGCGAAGTAAAAAAATTACTTTCTAAAAAATAAATGATTACAAGATGATAAAACAACCTTTTCCAATTGTATTGAGGATTTATGAATTTTCTACAATTATAAAAACAGAAAAACTACGTGTTTGGAATCGCTTTCCTTATTTTCGATTGCTTTATGACGAATATAATTATAATGAAGGTGATGAGCTTGATCACGTTATTCGTTCAGAAGTAGAAAGACATGGAGAGGTAAATCAAAAAGTTTATCTGCTATTTAGCAAAGATGAATTTAACGATATTTCTAGAATGAATTTTAATGGGGCAACAAAAAATATATTTTATCAATGTACCCCAAATCTTCCTGATGATTATAATTATCCCGATACAGATTACAGAAGAGATGAATCATTAATTGAATACAATAAACAAGGGATTTCCATTTATTCTAGTGCTTTAGAAGAAAAACACCATTTTCTTTTGCCTGATCGTATAAGTATCTCATTGCCTTCAAATAAATTAAATTATTTAATAAGAACATTTGAACCAAATATTTTTAATTACCTGACCTTAATTCCCTAGACTCTTTTAAATGAAATTATTTATTCGGATTTTAAAAATTATTTTGGTCAATTCTTTACTCAAAATTGGCAGTTAATCTCAAAAACATTATCCTGCCCTTCCGCCCCGTCTTTCCTACATTAAATCATCTCCCACTTCGCTCCAACTAGGAGCCAAATCCCAAACCCATATCGTTACTTTGTTCCCGTCAATGACGATAAGGAATTGATAAACTATTGACGATAAACTAGACGCTAATTGACGGTAAAAGCAAAAACAAAGAGAGAAAGTAGACGGTAATTGACCGTAATAATGGCTAAAAAAGGAGGGCAACATGAGCAATAACGGAGAAAACAAACAACAAAACGAGCAAAAAAAGGATGAAACAAAGGATTGGATAGAATTAATCCAAGACTTTATTAAAAATCCAGTTACAACTGGAGTAGCAGGATTAGCAGCCGGATTTTTTATTGGAACATTTAAAGCAAATAAGGATATGGATGCTTTAAAAGAAGAACATAAACGACAGATGAGTGAACGAGATCAACAATTTTCTAAACTCATCCGGCAAATGGAACTTACAAATAAACTCATTGCTTCTAAAGCCATGCGTTCATTACCCATTGGAATTAGTGATGAGGAAGATGATACAGAAGATGAAAATACGATACCAATGGAAGAGGACAAGAAGACAAAAGTTTATAAGAGCGTAAATAAAAAAAAGCATTTTAAACTTGAGGGTTAAAATTTAAAAAGACAAGTGAAATGAAGGCACCAATAGAAAAACAAAGCGTAAAAATTCCGATTGAAATATTTTTAGACGTATGCAAAATGATACGAATCGGGAATTTAAATAACAAGATTATCGGTACAAACGAGGTAATGGGTGAAGTTGTTTTGGAATTAACTTATTCTAAAGAGAACAAAATCCAAAAATCAGCCATGCATAATATTTATGAGTCAGTAAGCGAATGGAACGAGCAACGTTATGGAGAAGAAAATCCAGATGAAATTTCACTTAATTAATATGAAAGAAAATGAACTGTTTACATTGCCATAAACCTATAGAAGGAAAACGAAGTACTAAGAAATATTGCAGTAGTACCTGTAAGCAATATGCTTACCTAAATAGAAATTTTAGTTCATCTAATAAATTAGAGCTTGTTTCCGATAGCGATATTAAAAGTCAATGTTTTGAAAATAACGAAATCGCAATTAAAGTTGAAGAACAAAAAAATATACAGCATGTAATAAAGGAGGAAGCAGAATACCAATACATCACACCTGATATTTTAGACAAAATTCAGCATGGTTATATTTCGTTAAACATTGGCAAAAATTATTTTTCTAACAATGCAAATAATGGAGGTCGGATTACGAGTAATAATTTTCCCGCCTTCTCTTATTTCGTCCCAAGGCTTCGTTGTATAATAGAGAATTTATTCCAAATCAGTTATAAAAGCAAAGTTCATTATAAAACCATTAAGGCTATTAGTATGGCCTTAGAAGAAATGCTTAGATCGGAGCAAATTAAAATGTTGCCGAATGATTTTCCATTCATTGATGATTTTATAAAACTGTTCGATCAATTTCTTCCTTTAGCAAGAGCCCTTGAAGGAGATAAAGAAGGCATAAAATTCACCTTGAATAAAGCGGCAATAGTCAGGTATGTTTTGATTTTGAATCTCATAAGGGATTGTACTAAGAGAGAGCCATTTAATAAATTGTTTCCGGAGGTATGCAAAAACTAGTTGAAAAGGAGTTCAGGAAATTGGCGAGTTTTAGGCGATTTAGGGGCATTTCTTTATTCCAAAAGATGTATGTAAATTAGCTACTATATTGATAATCAATATATTGAAACATAAAAAGGGGAGGCGTTAAAATAGTTTTAACCAAAAAGTAAGAAGAATAAAGTGTATGAAAAGTGTGAGCGAAAATAGCAAAGGATTAACGGTTGAAAAACTAAGAATGATAAAAGGTTATGAAAGTGTAAGCGATGAACAAGCAAACAAGATTGTATTATCAATCAAAAAACTGGCTGTTCTTATATGCGAACATCTTTCAAAATTTAAAAAGAAACATGAGATCGATGATTCAAGTGAAGCAAAAATAATTTTGTTGAATACAGAAAATGATGCTTCGGAAATTGAATACAGAAAACAAGCATAAAAAAATTAATACTAAAAGAAAGGAGGCAAAAATGACTGAAGAACAAATAATAGCAAACCGGTTTGGGCGCTTTGGTAAAAGGGAAGTAAAGCAGTCCACATCCAATTTGGCAGTTATGTACACAAGGGTTTCGGGCAAAGGGCAATTTGATAAAAACGAGTCTTTGGAAACTCAACGCAAATCGATTGAGGAATATGCTAAGAGAAATAATCTAACAATTGTTTCAGCGTTTGGTGATACTTATGAAAGTGCTAAAACGGATGCGAGGAAAGAGTTTCAGCGAATGCTGAGTTTTGTAAATACAAGCAAAGGGAAAATTAGCACTATCTTGGTTTACAAAATGACTCGCTTTAGCAGAACAGGAGGTAAAGCTATTTCCATTGCTGATGAACTGAGAGAAAAGCATGGAGTTCATATTAAAGCTGTAACAGAACCAATCGACACATCTAATCCAAACGGAGTTCTGTTTCATGATATGCAATTGTTATTCGGGCGTTGGGATAACGAACAACGAAAGCAAGTGGCAATGGCAGGAATGAAAGCCAAATTTGAAAAAGGAATTTGGGTTGTGAAACCACCGCAGGGTTATGATATTGTGAGAACAAACGGAGAAAGAAAAATTGTAGTGAATGCGGATGGTAAGAAAATTAAAAAAGCGTGGGAATGGAAACTAATGGGTATGAAGAATGAAGAAATTATTTTGAAGCTTCAGGCTATCGGAGTGAAAATGTACAAACAGCAATTGCATAAGATTTTCATCAACCCATTTTATTGCGGATTAGTATCACACGGAATGTTGAATGGAAAAGTAGTTGAGGGAGTGCATGAAAAAATGATCTCTAAGGAAACCTTTATGAAAGTGAATGAAGTCATTTCATCTTCAACTAAATTCGGAGTACCACACAAATCAGAAGATGTAAATATTCCACTTAAGGTTTTCATTAAATGCTCGGATTGTAATCAGCCATTTACAGGCTACATTGTAAAGAAGAAGAACTTGTACTACTACAAATGCAGAACAAACGGCTGTAAGTGCAATAAAAGCGCAAAAGAAATGCATCGTTTGTTTTCAGAGGAACTTGAGAAATATGAAGTAAAGCCTGATCTGAGCGAAGCAATCAAAATTGAATTGGAAAGCACCTACCATGAACTGAATAAAGACTCCGTTGAAAAGGAAGCGATCCTTAAGGCGAGAATTGTCGAACTAACCAAGGATATTGAAACCCTTGAAGAGAAGCACTTCATAAAAGAGGAGATGCCCAAGGAAACCTACGACCGTTTTAGGGTAAAATACACTAAGGAATTTGATAAAATCCGAAAGGAAATGGCGACTTGTGGGATTTCCATTTCGAACCTCAAAGAAATGATAAATGAAGCTGTAATTCTATGCCGAAACCTGCGCCAACTGTGGCAAGATGGCGGTATAGCATTAAAGGAGGGATTGCAAAATTTACTCTTCCCGTCCGGTTTGGTATATGACAAGAAAAACGGGGCATTTCGAACCTCTGAAATCAACTTTATAATTGCACAAATCGCCCGACACACGGGCGATTTTGCTATAATAAAAAAGGGACTTAGTTCTCTTTTTGAGCCTAAGTCCCTTTCAGCGGAGAAGGAGGGATTCGAACCCCCGGAGGTATGACCCTCAACAGTTTTCAAGACTGCCGCAATCGACCACTCTGCCACTTCTCCGGGGGCAAAAGTACTATTTTTTTTAATTTCGCAACTCACTTTGTAAAAATTATTTTCGTACCTTTAAAAACTCAAACATCTCCCTAATATTCAATCACATTACCATGAAAAAAGGTGTATTTATTTTTGTTTTAGGGATGCTGTTTTCCAGTCTTGGTGCTTCGGTTACTGCCTATTTTAATTATGGACTGTTTAATGTTCCCAAAGGCTCACCGTTTGTAGAAACTTATCTTACCATTGTGGGTTCCTCCATTAAATTTAAACCAACGAATGGTGGTTTTCAGGGCTCTGTTAATGTGAAGGTTTCTCTGGTGAAATCTGGGCAGGTTGTGGTCTCCAATAACTATAATTTGATGAGTCCTGTTGAAAAGGATACAGTGCAGGTTTCGAGTTTCATTGATAATCAACGTTACCCGGTTACAAACGGGATATATACTATTGAAATTACTTTAAGTGATAATAATGATTTGTCAAAAAAGTCATTCAGCTCCAAGGAAACGTTTACGGTTAATTTCTCCGCTTCAGAACTTTCATGTTCATCTATTCAAATGCTGGAATCCTATAGCAAATCAACTCAATCCGGTAACATTACAAAAAGTGGTTATGATTTAATTCCATACTGCGTTAATTATTATCCTAAAAACTTAAATAAGCTACAATTTTATTTCGAATCTTATAATGCCGATACTGTTTTGGGTGTTAATCAGCCATTCGTTTATTCTTATTATGTAGAGCGTAAGGAAGATTTATTTAAGCCTCAGGGTTGTTCCGGATTTAAAAAACAAAATACCGCGAAAGTAAATCCTCTGCTTGCCCAAATCGATATTTCAAAATTGGAATCCGGAAATTATTATCTGGTTATTGAGTTGCGTGACAAGAACAATAAACTTCAACTTGAGAAGCGTCATTATTTTCAACGTAACAATCCTATTCAACTCACACAAGAGTATAAAAACAAACGAAGTGTGAATGAGTTTTTTGGTGATTATAATAATGTTGATACACTAAAAATGTTTGTTGAGTGTTTATGGCCTATTTCTTCCGCTACCGAAAAGGATTGGGGAATTAATCAGGCGATTAAAAAGGATCCGGATTACATGAAAAATTATATCGTTGATTTCTGGCAAAAACGTGCCGGCGACTCACTGGATCCTCTTCAGATTTGGTTGGCGTATTACACGCAAGTAACTATTGCTAATGCTGAGTTTAAATGCGGTAAGCAAAAAGGATATTATACGGATAGAGGCCGTGTGTATTTGCAATATGGGAAACCTGATCAGCGTGTGATTCAGCCGAGCGAGCCCTATGCGTATCCATACGAAATATGGCAGTATTACAGAATTCAGGATCAATCGAACGGACAATTTTATACCAATAAAAAATTTGTATTCGTAAATAAAAACATTGCTGATGATTGCTTTCAGTTAGTGCACAGCGACATGCGTGGCGAGATAAACAATCCACGCTGGCAGTTTGAGATTTCTAAAAGAAGAAACGATCCAAATATTGATAAAACAAAGCCCGACCCACTGATAGGAAATAATGCGGAGGACTTCTATAATAATCCACGTTAACCGATATGATTAGTAAGAAAGTTGCAGTTGTTATCCTTAATTATAATGGTAGGAAGTTTCTTGAGACGTTTCTCCCGTCTGTAACTACATTTTCTAAAGGCTTTCATGTTGTTTTAGCAGATAATAATTCTTCTGATGATTCAATAGACTTTGTAAAAAAATCGTATCCTGAAATTGAAATTGTCAAGAATGCAATTAACACCGGATTTGCTCAAGGCTACAACGATGCATTAAAGCATGTAAAGGCAGAGTATTATGTATTGTTGAATTCAGATGTAGAAGTAAGTGCAGGTTGGATCGAAAATATTATTTCACTGATGGATGCACGTCCTGAAATTGCAGCCTGCCAGCCCAAAATTTTAGATTATAACAATAAGCATAAGTTTGAATATGCCGGTGCTGCCGGAGGATTTATAGATAAATATGGTTATCCGTTTTGTCGCGGACGTGTGTTTAATCATCTGGAAGAAGATAAAGGCCAGTATAATGATGTAACAGAAGTGTTTTGGGCTACCGGCGCTTGTATGTTTGTTCGTGCCGATGCCTATTGGGAAGTTGGTGGTTTTGACGGTGATTATTTCGCACATATGGAGGAAATTGATTTATGCTGGCGATTAAAAAACATTGGTTATAAAATCTATGTTCATCCATTAAGCACAGTTTATCATGTTGGAGGAGGTACGCTGGAGGTTAGTCCGCATAAAACCTATTTAAATTTCCGTAATAACCTTACCACCTTAACTAAAAATTATCCGGGACCATTTTTGTTTTTCAAAGTTTTATTTCGATTAAAATTGGACGGAATAGCGGCGATAAAATTTTTAAGTGACGGACAGCCCGGACATTTATTAGCGGTATTAAAAGCGCATTTTTCGTATTATGCCTGGTTACCTAAAACATTATCCAAGCGTAAGAAAATGAAAACACATCCTAAGTTTCATTTTAACTTAAATCACATTTATACGCGTAATGTGGTGATGGAGTTCTTTGTAAGAAAAAAGAAAAACTATTCTGATTTAAGCCAGTCTTCGTTTTTGAACGAGCAGTAATAATGCAATTGTCACAAAAGCATTAATTAAAATCAACTCATTTCCTATTTGATAATCGCCTAACATTGATTTGTAGGTATTGCTTAATAAATAAGTGAGTATAGGAGCGAGAATACAAACAAAAGGCACAAAAACATCATTCAGTTTTACTTTACTGAATAATCCCAAAGCAAACAATCCTAATAATGGACCGTATGTATATCCTGCCACCATTAAAACAGTATCAATAATCGCTTTTTGATTGAGCGCGTCGAATAATAAAATAACAGCCCATAAAGTAACTGCAAATAAAATATGAATAATAGTGCGGTGTTTCGTTTTTTGTTTTTCACTCAGCTTTTCGTTTTTATCGTATTCTAAAATATCGATATAGAAAGAAGTGGTTAAGGTGGTTAAAACACTATCGGCACTCGAAAAAGTGGCTGCTGTTAATCCGATGATGAAAACCAATCCTGCAAAAATGCCTAAATGATTTAAAGCCAGATTAGGGAACACTTTATCACTTAATACTTTTCCTGTTTCAGCATTTATTGGAAGAGCTGTTCCTGTACTTTTGTAATAAATGTAAAGGAGCGCACCTAATGAAAGGAATATTACGGTAACAATCACCATAATAATACTAAACCAGAAAATATTTTTTTGAGCTTCTTTTAGAGACTTGCAGCTTAAGTTTTTCTGCATCATATTTTGATCAAGTCCCGTCATGGCCACCGCAATGAAAACACCGCCAAAAAATTCTTTAAAGAAGAAATTTGATTTTTTCCAATCCCAGAAGAAAGTTTCTGTGTATTCGGATGAAACAACTCTGCTAATAGCTTCTCCAAATGAAATATCTAAAGTGTTTACAATGGCCACTATTGAAAGAACAACTCCCAATACCAAAAAGAAAGACTGAAAGGAATCGGTCCAAACCAGCGTTTTAATTCCACCTTTATAAGTATACAAAAGCATTAAAGCTAAGATCACAGAAACACTCACCCAAAAAGGAATATGAACCGTTTCAAACCGATCGAAAACAAAGAGCTGAATAACACCGGCAGCTAAATAAAGTCGACCTGCCGCACCTAAGATTCTCGATAAAATGAAAAACAAAGCGCCGGTTTTTTGTGTGTATCTCCCGAAACGTTCTTTCAAATACTCATAGATGGAAGTGAGATTGAGTTTGTAATAAATCGGTAACAGAACGTGCGAAATAATAAAGTAACCTACAAAATAACCAATCACTAATTGCAAATAGGAGAAATGAGCGGTGCCAACTTTACCGGGTACAGAAATATAAGTAACTCCGCTAAGCGAATCGCCAATCATTCCAAATGCAACCACATACCAAGGGGAAGCTTTGTTGCCTAAAAAATAAGCATCGGCGGTACTTTTACGTGAGGTGTACCAGGCAATACCCATTAAAAACAGAAAGTAAAAAACAATAAAGGATATGATAAGGATTGGTGACATTCAAGTAATGAAGTTTTGAATTATAAAAATCCAAAAAATCCCTTATGAATTTCAGTGGTAAATAACAAGTTCTTCACAATTAAATTCTAATAATTCGCTTTTATTCCTTTATGAATTTGGTTCTGTAAACAGTGGTCTTGTTTTTTTCAATAGTAAGAAAATAAACAGCTTGGGGTAATGTCTTAATATTTATGATTTTATTAGAAAGTTCTATATTTTGTTCAGAAACTAATACCCCTGTGGTGTTATATACTTTTATAACCATGTCGGGTGTTAGGTTTTCAGATTCAATAGTTATTGTTTCCTTCGCCGGGTTAGGATATAACAAAATTGGCAAATTGTTAGATGACATCGACTCTATGCCGGTTGATACATTACCTGTTCCATTAGCTAACCACACGATGGCATTTCGTACTACTTGTCCAAATCGGGTGTTTAACATGAAATTCTCACGCCTTTCACCGGTTTGAAAAAAGGCAACACGACCTACCGATGCATCAGCTGTTGGATTAAATAATTTTACAAACCCTGAAGTATGGCATTGTGAGGCCGGTACTGCATCATTTGAAAAAATGGGATTAATTTGATTCACGCCACGTCCAAATGTTTGTCCACTTACAAAACTCATATTATTATAAATTTCATCATAAACACCAAAACGCTGTAAGTATGAAAATGTATTATTGGCAACCGGAAACAAGGTGTTAGTAGTCCATGCACTTGGCGCTAAAAGGGGCGTGTTGTAATCAATGCCGTAAGTCGAAATAAAATGTCCGTAATTGGTAGAAAATAAATTGTAATTCGCTAATGCACCCGACCATGTTGCCATAGCAGACTCAACTCCAAAAATCTGATTAACCAAAATGTTTTTGTTATTAGCGCCATTAATATGATTATATAATCCGTGATGTAATGCAAGTATTCCTCCACCATTATCAGCATATGTACGTAGTGCATTTTGCAATTCATTACTTATACCTGTGGACCAATGTTTATAAAAAACTACTACATCATATTGATTTAAGTAATTATAGATAGATACACTACTGGTTGGAGTGTATGGTAGTGTTCCAGTTAAATTAAGCTGATTCACTGTTAAAGAGTAATTATCGTAAGCTGAATTACCGTTAAATAAATTCTGAATAAAGGTATAATCAGCAGGAAAATTAGGTGTACTCCCGTAATTACATGGAATGTCATTAGCGAGATTACCAGGTGAGCAGTTTAATGAGTCTAATGCGCCACCATGCAGAATTAATACATTCAAATTCTGTTCGCGTTGCGTTTTGTTGGGATAGCTTTGTAATATATTTAGTAAGGTACGAGCTGCATGAGCAACTGTTTGAGGATACCAATCGCGGGAAGTGATGATTTTAAAATCACCATTACCATTATGTGGTAAAGATGTATGAGGGGTGGCAACCGTTACCTTGTCGTCGGGTCTGAGTATAACGCTTAAGGTGGCATAGGCAGGAGCGGTTGCTGCATCGGGATAACCCGCAGCTAGTGTGTTCTTTAAAATACTGAAACCTAAACTTTCGGCACCCGGTCCGGAAGTAGCCGGGACTCTCCAGAATACTGGTAAACTCGCGCCATGACATTGTCCTAATACAGGTTTTCCATTGATGAGTGCATTAACCGCTAAATCATTAAGTTTTTGAGCTGCCGCCTGCACAGTCGCGGAAGAAATTAATCTCGGACCCGCACCTTGCGAGTTATAAGTGCCATCTAATCTGTATTCAAGTATACCGGTTCCGCCGGCTACCACCAAAGCATCATAATTACTCATGTCAACAACATCTTGAATACGACCATTTGTACCAATGTAATTAGTTGGTGTTGGATCCCAGGAGGTATTCCACACGCTTCCGAATAAATTTTGAAACTGTGAGGTGAATTGCGAGTAACTGCTTCCGGGTAGTGTGTTGGCTGTAGCAACAATATCAGTTCCGCTAGGTAACATGTATGTTGAGAACGACATCGTAGATGCACTTCTCACATCAACCGTATAACCGGCGGCTTGTAAAGCTCTTAACATGACAATGTATTCAGAATAATAAGTGTCTTCATGAGAAACAAACATGAGGATATTGTTTGTTTGCCCATTAAGTATAAATGAGATGTTTATGAGTATTATTGTGCACCATTTCTTTAAACCAGATATTTTTGATATACGTTTCATAAAATCGTTTTTACTAATTTAAAAAAGCAGACCTACTTAGCCTAATCCTTCACTCAATCATTCTGCTATTTAACAAATTGAAAGCTTGTAATAAACAAAGGTTCTTCACATTAGAAGTCTCAAAATTGTTAATAGTTTCACGAAATCGGTTGGGCTTTAAATGTAAATTTGTAAGGTGCAATACAGCTCAAAAATTATAGAACAGGCCGTTGATGCTTTTACACAATTACCGGGTGTCGGAAAAAAGACCGCCCTTCGTTATGTGTTGCATTTGATTAAGCAAAATTCGGATGACGCCTCGCAGTTATCCAATATTATTCAATTATTAAAAACCGATTTGAAATTTTGTGTAAGTTGTCACAATATTTGTGAGGACGAAACCTGTGAAGTTTGTTCAAATAGCAGTCGCGACAAAAGTATCATTTGCGTGGTACAGGATTATCGTGATGTGATGGCGATTGAAAGTACAGGTTTATTTCGCGGACAATATCACGTATTAGGCGGATTAATTTCACCGATGGAGGGAATTGGTCCCGGACAGTTAAACATTGAAACGTTGGTAAACAGAGCAGGAGCAGGCGAGGTAAAAGAGGTTATTTTAGCTTTGAATGCCACCATGGAAGGCGAAACCACATCATTTTACATTTATAGAAAACTGGCACCATTAAACGTTGACTTATCCGCTATTGCCAGAGGTATTGCCGTGGGTGACGAACTCGAATATGCGGATGAAGCCACACTCGGAAAATCCATCACCAACCGAATGCCGTTTAGCACATTCTTTACAGTAAAATAGTATAATCATGAAAGTAACGAGACATAGCATCATCATAAATTTAGAAGGTGCTAATACGCTCGGTGATTTATGTATTCCGGATAACGCGAAAGGATTAGTTATATTCTCACACGGAAGTGGAAGCAGTCGCAAAAGTCCGCGTAACCAATTTGTGGCTGAAATACTCAATAAGAACGGATATGCAACTTTGTTGTTTGATTTGCTTACGCCGGAAGAGGATGAGGTATATGAAAATCGTTTCAATATTGAGTTATTAAGCGGACGATTAACGCATGTTGCAATCTGGGCGCTGAATGATGATGGTTTAAAACATTTACCTATTGGTTTTTTTGGTGCGAGCACAGGGGCCGCTTCCGCTTTATTTGCCTGTGCCGTTTTACAAAATAAAATTAAGGCAGTTGTTTCGAGGGGAGGAAGACCTGATTTAGCTTTACAGGTATTAGAAAAAATAAATACACCGGTATTGTTAATTGTTGGAGCTTACGATGACGAGGTTATTGAATTGAATAAATCGGCCTATAATAAATTGGGCGGTGTTAAAGAAATCAAGCTTATAGAAGGTGCGACACATCTTTTTGAGGAACCCGGAACATTAGAGAAAGCAGCACAGAGCGCAGTTCATTGGTTTAAATTACATTTAAAATAAGTATGGTGTTTGCTAATAGAAATGAAGCAGGCATGTTACTTGCCGATAAGTTGGCAAAGTACAATAATGCTGTAAATACAATTGTGTTAGGAGTTCCGCGCGGAGGTGTGCCGGTGGCTGACTGCGTTGCTCAGCAATTAAATCTGCCCCTGGATGTTATTCTTTCGAAAAAAATAGGGCATCCGTTTAATAAAGAATTCGCCATAGGTGCTGTTACCGAGAATTTGATTTTTGTGGAAAAGGGGGCAGATGTTGATGAAGATTATATCCAATCGGAAACACAGCGTATTCGAAAGCAATTAGCGGTTAGAAATCAATTATTCAGAAAACATAAACCACCTTTAATTTTTAAAAATAAAACCATCATCCTGGTTGATGATGGAATTGCTACCGGAAATACACTTTTGATTTTAGTACAAATGATGCGTCAAGCAGGTGTATCAAAAATTGTAATTGCCAGTCCGGTTGTTCCTTCGGATAGAGTAAATGTAATTGAGCGTTCATGTGATGAGTTCGTTTATTTGCACGCGCCAGAGTATTTTGAGGGAGTTGGCGCGTTTTATGATGATTTTACTCAGGTGGAGGACGAAGACGTGGTTCGTATTTTAGAAAAGGCGAAATAATTGCTTAACTTAGGATAAATAAATCATCATGTGTTTTTCGGCCACAGCCAGTTTTGCAGCTGGTACACTTTTGGGCGCTGTTGGTGTAGCCTCCATGAAAGAGGCAAAAGAGCATTCACAGCGCTTATTTGCTTCCATACCCCTTTGGTTTTCTATTCAACAATTTGTAGAGGGTTTTGTGTGGTTGGCATTATCTACTGCCGAACCACCAGGATGGAAGGACGGAATGATAGCTGGCTTTCTCTTATTTGCATTGGTTATTTGGCCAGTATGGGTGAGTGTTGCAATGCTTCCATTGGAGAAAGAGAAAACAAGAAAATACTTACTTTATTTTTGCTTATTATGCGGAATTGTATTCGCGTCTTTCGCCGGTTATTATATGACAGAATATCCAATGACAGCGCAAATAAGCAATTATCATATTTTGTATAAATTGGATTTTCCTTTCAGAGATAATTTTTTCGTTCCGATCCTATACATTATCGCTACAGTTTTACCACTATTAATTTCGAGCGTTAAGCGAGTTCCGGTTTTGGGTGGCATAATTTTTTTGTCGTACGTGTTGGCAAAGTTGTTTTTTTATAACTATGTTATTTCTGTCTGGTGTTTTTTTGCAGCAATCATCAGCGTAGTTATTTATATGATGGTGAGTAATAGAATTAAAGTGTTTGAAAATAAAGCCTCAGTTAAAACGAACACAAATGAAGAAACATGGGGATAAAATATAGAATTAAAATTTAAATTATTTGATTATGAAGAAAATTGTATTAGTTATTGGAGCAATTGTTTGTGCAAACATTATTATAGTTTCTTCGTGTAAGAAAAGTAAGAATATAAAATGTGACGGCACTAACTCAACATATAATGGGAATATTAAGCCTATTATCAGTGCCAATTGTACAGGTTCCGGATGTCATGGCACAGGTTCAGGGAATGGTGATTTTACAACTTATGCCGGATTAAAACCTTTTTTGGATAATGGTAAATTCAAAAGTGAAGTTTTAGATAAGCAATCCATGCCTAAAGGAGCAGCCAAGTTAAGTGATGATGAGTTAAGTAAAATTACTTGCTGGGCTGAAAATTCCTATCCGGAAAATTAAAGCTTACATATAACCACCCATTTGGGTCATTATTTTTTTCTTACGGCGACCGCCGCAATCTTTACGGGTTTTGCATTCGGTACATAAAATGGCCGAAAGAATAATCAAAACCACCGATAATTTAAAATAGCGTTTCATTTCTTAGTTAAAAATAATGAAATTAATGGAGCTTAGTTACAAAACTGCACTAAGTTTCTTAAATTTAGTACGTGATTAAACGAGTAGCAATTATATTAATACTTACAGCGTTGTTCGGAGGCAGATTGTTTGCGTCTTATATTCTCATTCCAATGGATGAGACACAAAAGAACCATTTGAAAGCGTATGGCATTGCTTATTGGGCGTTGAAAGGTGAGTTGGAGATTCAGTGGCTGCTCAATTACCGGGGAGGAAGTTTCATGATTCCGAATGCTAAACCGGTAAGTAACGAATGTTTAATCCGCGGTGTAAATTATGAAGTCATTTCCGACGCGCAATCGAATGCAATACTTGCCGAAATTGCGAATCCGGAAGTGAATATGGATGCCGTTAAGTTAGAAAAGGCACCACGTATTGCGGTGTATTCGCCAAAAACCAAACAGCCCTGGGATGATGCAGTTACTTTGGTGTTGACTTACGCCGAAATTCCTTATGATGTAGTCTATGACGAGGAATTGCTCAATGGCAAACTCAGCGAATACGATTGGCTGCATTTGCATCATGAAGATTTTACAGGACAATACGGACGTTTTTACGCGCAGTTTCATAATGCGGCCTGGTATCAGGCGGAAGTGAAGGAAAACGAAACCATAGCCCGTAAATATGGATTTACAAAAGTATCTCAGTTGAAGTTAGCAGTGGCTAAAAAAATTAATGAGTATGTTTTTGGCGGTGGGTTTTTATTTGCCATGTGTAGCGCTACCGACAGTTATGATATTGCACTTGCGGCGGAAGGTGTGGATATATGCGCCAGTATTTATGATTATGATTCGGCGGATCCGCTAATGAATGAAAAATTGGATTACAGTAAAGGGTATGCCTTCGAAAATTATAAGTTGAAACTCGATCCAAAAGAGTATGAATTTTCTACCATCGACACCTATTTCACGCGAAGTAATTATGGTATGACAAAAGCGACGGATCAATTTACCTTATTTGATTTCTCCGCTAAATGGGATCCGGTTCCAACAATGTTGTGTCAGAATCATACACAAACTATTCAGGGTTTTTGGGGACAAACAGTAGCTTACAATAAAAATTACGTAAAGAAAAATGTGTTGGTGATGGGCGAATCAAAAGCATTTAATGAAGTACGTTACATACATGGTGAGCATGGTAAAGGAACCTGGACATTCTACGGCGGACATGATCCGGAGGATTATCAGCATAGAGTAGAGGAGCCTCCAACCGATTTAAGTTTGCATCCGAATTCACCGGGATACCGCTTAATTCTGAATAATATTTTATTCCCCGCAGCGAAAAAGAAAAAGCAGAAGACCTAAAGGCTTCTGCTTTTTTTAAATCATCCAACTCTAAGGATTAACAACCCTGAGGCACTCCGAAAGTAAATTCAAAGTTTTGTTTTACGTGATTACCATTGGCATCTTTTGCCGGTATCCATTTAGGCATTTTGCTGATAGCGTTTAAAATCAAATCATCAATGCTTTTATTGCCACAACTTTTATAAACCTTTGTTGATGTTACTACACCTTCCTCATTTACAGTAAATCGAATTAAAGTTTCTTTGATTTCTTTTTTAGCCGCTTCAGGTATTTTATTAATGATGTTCTCTTTTACGTATTGCGCTGTTCTTCCATCACTCTCGTCATGTTTAGCATTTGTTTTCGTTTCGAACTGAGCTTCTACGTCAGGTGTAATTTGTGTTTCATAGTGCATGGTACTTATTTCGTTTTTACCATTCACGGCGTTTTTGGTTTTATATTTAATATTAATCGCAATATCATCGCCAATGGTCGCAGTTTTCAAAACACTTTTTTGTTCAGGCGTTAAAGTTTCATTCTTTCCAGTAAAAGTTTTAGAAACGCCATCTTTAATATAAACCAATTCAACTGATACATAATCGGACACCCAATCGGAAGGATAAAATGGAATTACGTCACTCATTTTATTGGCAGCATTCACTGTTTCTTTTTTAATAGAGTGCGATTTGGTTTTATGAATATTGAAGTGAAGATTTTGAGAAAATGCATTTAAAGTAAATGCTAAAACCGCCGCAGTAATAATTCCTTTTTTCATGAGATTGATTTTTAACGAAGGTAAATGAATACAGATTTGAAAAATGTTAATTAACACTTTGTAAAATGGCTTTTAACTTTTTTTGGAATCCTTCTGAATTAATTCGCGGCACTCGTTTCGGAAGCAGGTTGCTTCTTTTCTTTTTTAACGTAAGTGCCGAGGTTAGTGGTTACGCTGAAGATACTGGAGTTGCCTATTAAGTTATACTTCGTAAAAGCATAATTAATTTTAAATCGATACACCTGAAATCCAAAGCCTAAACTTAAGCCACTGGCAGTACGTTTGTCAGGCAACATCATTTCTTTATGCATGCGGTAATTGTAACCCACGCGTAAATTAAAGTTTTTAGTAATCAATACTTCCGTAGCAAAGATCATATGACGCCCGAGCTTATCACCAAAGCTTCGTGTTTTCTCAGAAAAGTTTTGCCATTTCGTTTTCTCTTTTACTTCCTCTTCGCCAAATAAATTGGTGTTTTCGGGTTCCGCAATCGGACTGGTATAAGTCAAATCCCAGGTACGCAAATTGTCATAAACAAGTATTAACCGGAATGGAGCTTTCTTTACTTTGTAACTAATACCAATTTGTGAGCCTACCGGTAATTGTAAGGTGTCGTTAAATTTGTCATACGGTTTCCAGATATACCCCACATTTTTTAAAAGCGCAGAAGCTGTAAAGCCGCTTTTATGCGCCCAGGTTACGCCAATATCCGCAGCGGAGCCTACAGAATAGTAAGTGTCGTAATGCGAATACAAGGTTTTTAAGGTAATCCCAAAGCTAAATGTAGTGTCTTTTAATCGTCGTGCCCAGCTTAGATTTAGAGAATAATCAGAGGCATTAAAGTTGCCATCCTTCACGTCAAACTCATCGCGGCGTTCAAACTTTCCGTAATCAAA
Organism: Bacteroidota bacterium; assembly: GCA_017303905.1. Lineage (NCBI taxonomy): Bacteria > Pseudomonadati > Bacteroidota > Bacteroidota bacterium. The sequence goes on along the minus strand of JAFLBH010000004.1, from coordinate 218,037 downwards.
AAACTGAATCCCTGCAGCAAAGGTTCCAATATTCTTTACATGATAAGCATAGGCCACATTCCCAAAATTCATATCGGCCACATAATTACAATAGTTAAGTGCCAATTGCTTTACACATCCCGCATTTAAAAGAGCAGGATTGCTATAATATAAATTAATATCATCTCCCCATATACTCATACTGGTTCCCCCTAAAGCGGCAGCACGTGCCGGCATCGGAATATCCAGGAAACGATAAGTGGTGGGTCCACCTACTTGTGCCGTAGCACCAATGGAAATAATAAGAGAAAATATGAGAAAAATGCGTTTCAACTGAGTAACTAACGAATAAAAAGCAAATATAGTATGTTATTGCTTAATTATTTTTTTAGTAAAGCTTCCCGATTTAACAATGTAAATCCCCTGACTTAATCCGGCCAAGCTAATACTTTCGTTGAGTTGATTTAATTCCTTGCTAATCACTAATTCACCTAAAGAATTATAGATGCCGATCGTTTCCGGTGTTGCAGTAGAACGATTAATATAAAGTGTTTCATTCGCCGGATTTGGGTACACTTTTAATACAGTGTTGGAAATAGCGTTGATACCCGTAGCTAATTTTTCAGCCGTTAAAATAACATTATCCACTAACCAAGAATCGGTTGAAGAGCTGGAACGCCCTGTCATTCGAATACTCACACTGGTAACGCTTCCCGGAAAAACGATTTCGCAATAGCTATAGCCTTCTGTAGTTTGTAATCCGCTATTTGTTGGAGCAAAAACTGCTTCAGTCTGTGGTTGATAGTATACATTTGCCTTACCTGTGGCGCTGAATGGCCAATAACTATTATTCGCTACAGCTCCACGAATTCTTAAACGGCTGTAATAAGTTCCTCCGTTTACACTTACTTCTGTTAAAACGTAATCTAAATTATCAGGCCCACCACCTGTAGAAATTAAATTCATGGCCGCTAAGCTAAAACGTGCACGGATGCTATCATAGCCCGCCGGAATGGCTACGGTACTAAAAGTTAAAACTAATCCGCCACTTTGTGTGGTTGATTCCCATGAGCGAGAATTACCAATACCGGTAGGACTATTAGCCGGAGCAGCACTAGCTCCAGATACACCCATTGTATTGTAAACCACAGGCCCCGTAAATGGCCAGTTAGGCGTATACGCAATGGAATCAAAGTTTTGCATGGCTAAGGTATCTATGATAATTTGTGAGAACCCCAGCTGTGTTAATAGTATTGAAAATACAAGTAAAATTTTTTTCATGTGATTTTAATTTAGTGAATTAAAGATACTAAACCTTCTTCAGAATAAAAAACCTATTTTAAAGCAGACCTTTTTCTTGGAGTAATTTTTTATAAAGATTTTCAACATCGCTGACAAGGCGCGTGTAAGAGAAACGCTTCAAAACTTCTGCACGATTATTCGCCACTTTGCTCTGTAACTTTTCAAAATCATTCACAGCCTCTAATAATTTTTCTTTGTATTCTTGAGGATTAGCTGGATTGGTTAAAAAACCACTGTCGGCACCAACCACATCGGCTGTTCCGCCCACTTTAGTAGCCACAATTAATTTTCCGGCTGCTTGCGCTTCAATTAAACTTACAGGGGTACCTTCATTTTTAGAAGTCAGCGCAACGATATCCAATCCTGATAAGGCCCAATCAACATTCTTAATCCACGAGGTAAAGCAGAATAGAGAAGGCGATTCTGCGAGTTTAGTAAATGGTAATTTTTTTGATTGTAAATAATTTTCCAATTGTTGCTGGGTTTCGCCACCACCAATAATGAAAGCGCGGATTTTTTTATTTGTTTTATTCTTGACAAACTCAATCGCGTCAATAAACAACTCGTGATTTTTGATTGGAGCGAGACGACCAATAATGCCTATGGCCAATTCATCGTCTACAAGTTTATATTTTTCTCTGAACTCTTTTCGTTTTTGTTCCGTGTTTTTCGTGAATCGCTCTAAATCGAAACCCAATGGTACGACATGTGTTTTTTTGGGATCAGTGATGTTAAATACTTCGGTAAGTTCCTTCTTTTGTATGTCGCTAATTGTAATAATAGCACTGGAACGCTGTGCTAAATATCGCTCCACACTCTTGAAAAAAAACGTTTTCCCTTTTCCAAAATAAGAATGAAAAACATGTCCGTGAAATGTATGCACTATAACAGGTACTTTGCAGTGAATAGCTGCTAATCGACCAACCGCACCGGCTTTAGAAGCATGCGTATGTACAATATCGGGCTTAAATTCGCGAATGATTTCTTTGATTCTCTTGTAGGCAGCCACATCACTTTTAAAACTAACAGCACGCTGCAATTCAGGAATGATTTGAGGTTTTAATCCCAGCTGTTCTGTAATGTGTAATGAACTTTCTTCACCTTTTTCTTCTGCACCACCAATCAAAAGCGTTTCAAAATCGGCAGACATATACCGACTCAAATACGAAACGTTATAGGTTATTCCACCTAAATTAAAACGATTGATAATACGGAGTACTTTTATCATTGATACGAATATACAAACGATTAAGGATTATGATTAATAAACCCCTTATAATTATCCAACCAACTGTTAAAAACAATAAGAGCCCAGATTTGTGCAGGCGCATCGCCGGGATTATTTGTTTGAAGTTTGTTTTTTAGTTGCTGAACGATTTCGTAATTGAATACACCCTGTTCTTTAATCTTTTGTTCGCTCAGCCAATTGTTATTCATTTCTGAGTTCAATTCTTTTTTTAACCATTTCCATAATGGTAATTCGAAGCCCTTTTTACTGCGTGTAAAAATTGTTTCCGGTAAAAGATGCTTAAAATTATTTCTTAAAATGACTTTCTGATGATTGCCATTTATCTTTTGATGCATAGGTAAATTCATTGCCATTTCAACGATTCGGTAATCCAAAAACGGATTTCGGATTTCAAGTCCGTGTTGCATACTCATCCGATCAGCCTTTACTAACATGTCATCGGCTAATACAATTTTTAAATCGGCATAATTCACCGGATTAAATCCTTGCTGCGAAAATGATTCATGGAATATCGAATCAAATTCTGATTTCCCTGATAGTTTTAAAAGCGCATCCACTTCACTTTGACTGCTGATGCAAGCCCAACTCATGAAACGTTCTTGCGGATTTAATTTAACAGCTTCTGCAAAACGTTTAAGCTGACGAATTTTATTTCCGAATTTAGAATTACGAGATCCCTGAACTAAATCATACACCGGAGAAAATGCGGGCACCAGATTTTTGTAAACGAATTTATTACTTAAATATTCGGCGCGGTGTTTATTGTACCCCATGAATAACTCATCGGCACCATCACCCGATAAAGCCACTTTCACATGTTGTTTGGTGTATTTACTGAGAATATAAACATTCAAGGCAGATGAATCAGCAAACGGTTCGTCAATACTGTTTAAAAATGGATGAATGTTATTTAGAAAATCAGTATTCTGTAATTTAAAGACGTGGTGATTACTGTTAATGTGTTTTGCCACCATTTCGGCATAGCGTGTTTCATCGAAATAAGGTTCATCGGCAAATCCAATACTAAAAGTATGAATGTTGGTATGATGCTGTTTAGCTATGGCTGAGATGATAGACGAATCAATGCCGCCACTTAAAAAACTACCAACCGGAACATCGGCATTCAAACGAATTTTAACCGCATCTGACAAAACATCCTGAATGGAACTTTCGGTTTTCTGTTGCGGAATGTTATACCAGCGACGAATGTTTATTTGTTTGTTTTTTACTTCAATGAGTTCGCCGGGAAGTAAACGAAAAACATTCTGGAAAATGGTTTCTTTTCCGCTAATATAATTTAATCGTAAATAAGTATTAAGCGCGTTATGGTTTAAGGCTTGCTTTCCGATTAAATGCAATAAAGGTTTTAGTTCGGAAGCAAAAGCAATTTTTTCCTCGTCTTTATAATAGTATAAAGGTTTTACGCCAAAGCGATCACGTACTACATGCAATTCGTCATTTATGGAATTGAAAAACGCGAAAGAAAAAAAACCATTTAAACGATTTAAACAATTTGTGTTTTCCTTATCAAACAAATTAAACAGTACTTCTGCATCTCCTGAAGTCTTTAATTCGTTTAAATTTTGTTTCAGGTCGCGGTAATTGAAAATTTCACCATTAAAAACTAAACCTTTTTGCTTTTGTTCGTTTAAAAAAGGTTGATTGCTCGCCGATGAAAGGTCGAGAATGCTTAATCGTGCATGAAACAAGGTGCATTTATCAAAGGAAAAGTGACTTTGGTAATCGGGCCCGCGGTGTTGCAGTGCAGATAAAGTTTTTTGAACTGTATCAGCTTTAACCGATTGGTTATCTTTTAAAAAATAGATGCCTGCTATGCCACACATGTTGGTGTAAAAATATACTATTTACTCATAAAAAATTAATTATCTTTAAAGTCTGTTTGATGCTCAAAAGGTTAGTTATATTCTTGTTGTTAGTATGCTGCGTAAAATTAAGCGCGCAATCCATCCGATTTAAACATATCACAAGCGAAGAGGGTCTTTCTACCAATTACGTTACTGCTATTATTCAAGATGATAAAGGCTTCATGTGGTTTGGAACTCAGGAAGGTTTGTGTCGTTATGACGGTTATCAAATCACAGTTTATAAAAGTGATGTGGGTCGGCCAAGTACACTTTCATCTTCTGATATTTCGACTATTTATCAGCACACCGACAAAAAAATATACATCGGTACGCTCGATGAGGGCTTGAGCATTTTCAATCCGTTTCTTAACACATTCGAAAGGGTTCCTGTAAAAGGCGCTGCTGATAAAATTCTATCCGATTCAAAGGTTAATGCCATTGTTGGCGCAGGTCAGGATAAATTATGGATCGGAACGGCTACCGGTTTGAATTTGTATGATATAAAAACAAAATCTATCAAACATGTGGCAATAGAAGAGGGAAAAGAGGTTGAAGTAAATTGTTTGTATTCGTATGATAAAGGTGTTTTGGTTGGAACCAAAGATGAAGGCTTGTGGTTAATCAATCAAAATGGACAGTTAAATCGCATTAATCCCGAAAACATTTCCAATGCAAAAATAAACAGTAAGCAGTTTAAAACCATTAAAGCCATTGCTGAGTATGCCGGAAATTTTTATGTGGCTACCTATGGAAACGGAGTAGCGGTTTTAGATGTTGAGACGTTTGAAATTGTAAAAGTAGTTAAGCCTTTTGATGAAGATCGTAATGCAAACTATATTGAAGATGTAGAGGTAAGAGATAATGTTTTATATGCAGTTACACGCGATGGTTTTGTTGTTTTTAATTTAATTAAGGATGTTACTCCTACTTTATTGAAAAAGGATGATAAAGATGATTACAGTATAAACGACAATTATATTAAAACCATTTTTATCGACGGACAAAAAAACATTTGGTTAGGAACATTTACAGGTGGGGTGAATGTGGCATTTTCGCAAACACAAAAATTCCCTAATTTAAAAGAAAGCATTTCCTCGCAATTAAAGAATGCGTTTTCCATTCATGAAGATACAGATGGTTCATTATGGGTAGGAGGAGAAGGCTATTTGCGCTTGTATAACCGTAACTCAGGACAAATTACCGATTACAGTTATCTTATTGAATCTTTGAATTATGTTTTGTCGCTAAAGGGTGATAATGAAAATATTTGGATTGGTACATGGGGAATGGGTTTGTTTAAATACAATAAAGCAACCCGCAAAAAAAGTCATTTATTAGATTCTGATTTGGGTGGAACCATCATGACGATGAATTTTGATAAGAAGGGACGATTATTTGCCGGATCGTATGGAGATGGTTTATTTGTAGTTGATAGAAACGAACAGATTAAACATTATACTTCTGAAAATGGATTAAGCAATGACAACATTACCTCCGTTTTATTCGATTCCAAAAATAACATGTGGTTGGGTACTGATGGAGGAGGCGTGTGTTTTATCAAAGGAGGAAATCTTGATGATCCTAAATCCATTAAAGTGTTTTTACATTATGATACTGCAAATAGCATTAGTTCTAACAGTGTTTTTTCATTGCTGGAAGACAAAGAAGGGATGATTTGGATGGCAACCAATTCCGGCTTATGCAGATATAATCAGCGCAGCGGTACATTCACCTCATACACAGAAAAAGATGGTTTATCCAATAATTTTATTTTTTCAGTTTTAACCGATAGTCTGGATAATTTATGGATGAGTACCAACAAAGGGATTTCTAAATTCAATCCGCAAGCAGCAAACATTAACGGTTCGGCTATTCGAAATTACGATCAGAAAGATGGATTATTGAATATTGAATTTACACAGGGAGCGTATGCCAAATTATCGAGTCGTGAAATGGTATTCGGTGGTGTAAATGGCATTAATATTTTCAATCCAAAAAAAATCACCGATAACTTTCACGTGCCACCGGTTTACATTGTAAGTTACAAGCGTTCAGGTGAGGATGTGACAACAGATACCTCGTTGGTTTACAAAAAATATTTAAAGTTGAGTTGGCGTGAAAATTATTTTCAGTTTGAGTTGGCGGCATTAGATTACAACTCACCTCTTAAAAACAAATACATGTACAAGTTGGAAGGTTACGATAAAGAATGGTCGGCACCTACCAATATTCGTTACATTTCTTATACCGAATTACCGGGTGGCGATTATGTTTTTAAGGTGAAGGCAGCAAACAATGATGGTGTTTGGAATGAAGAACCGTATTCAATTTACATCACAGTCGTTCCGCCATTCTGGAAGACAACCTGGTTCTACATATTAGTTTCGGTATTGGGATTAGCGGGTGTTATAGTCTTTACGCAATTAAGAACAAGAGCCATTAAAAAAGAGAATAAAATTCTCGAATCCAAGGTGGCGGAGCGTACCAAAGAGTTAGCAGAAAAAAATGCCGACATCACCGCGAGCATAGAGTATGCCAATCGAATTCAGGAAGCTATTCTTCCTTCTAAGAGTGATATTTTCGCGAAGTTTCCTGAAGCCTTTATTTTGTATAAACCAAAGGATATTGTGAGTGGAGATTTTTACTGGTTCGGTTATAAGAACAATTGTAAAATATTTGCAGTAGTGGATTGCACAGGGCATGGCGTGCCGGGTGCATTCATGAGTATGATAGGTCATAATATCTTGAATCAGGTGGTGATGGAAAAGGCCATTACAGATCCGGGCCAAATTCTAAATAAATTACATACGGGTGTTCAGGATGCTTTAAAGCAAGGACAGAATGAAATAGATACGGCTGACGGAATGGATTTATCTATACTTTCCGTAAATGAAACTAATGGCGAAATATTATGGGCATCCGCATTCAGGCCGGCAATAATTATTAGGAATAATGGTGAATTAGAGAAGTTAAGCGGAAATCGTTATTCGGTTGGTGGCGCGCAATTAGATGAAAACAGAGTATTCACTACACATACGGTTTCGATGGCCAAAGGAGATACAATTTATTTGTTTTCAGACGGTTATGCGGATCAGTTTGGCGGTGATCATGGAAAGAAGTTAATGTTAAAACGCTTCCAGGATGAGTTATGTTTGATTCATAAATTACCAATGAACGAACAAATGAGTGAATTGGATAGGATTTTTGAAACATGGAAGGGTAACAGAGAACAGATTGACGATGTTTTAGTGGCTGGTATTCGTTTTTAATTAATTATTTTATAAATTTGCTATACATGAAAATCAATACAACTACAAAGTTTTTATCGATTGCAAGTTTATGTCTGTCGTTATTTTTTTTAAACTCATGTAAGAAAAAGGATAATGAAGTAGATACGGAAACTCAATCGGTAGTGGATAATTCAATTTGCGAGCAGGAGTTCATGCAAATTCAACCTACCACAAACAATCTTTCAATTAATACAAAGGGTACAGGCGCAAAAAAAGTAACGGCTAATTCATCTTTATTAGCGTCATGCGATACCTTGGTTTATTTAAGTGGTGATACTACTTACACCAACTTGAGCAATCCTCCAAAATGGCAGTTCAGTTTTACTAGTTGTTCTGCGGCTAATCATGATGGTGTTGTTCGTACAGGTACCATTTTGGTTACCTTTTTAGGAAAACCTAAGAACACAGGTTCAAAATCCATCATCAAAATGCTCAACTATAAGGTAAATAACAATATTACTTATACATGTGATAGTATTGTTGTAACTACACAACCTGCAACTGCAAATACAAAAGGTTTCCAAGTGGAAATCATTAATGGTGTTTGTACAGGTAGCGGTGGTTGGACTATTAAATACAGCTCCAACAAAACCATTACCATGAATAATAATGGTACACCTCTTGTTTTTGCGGATGACTTTACGACAGTTGCCGGAACTTCTAATGGAACGAATCGCGAAGGCCGTAATTTCTCGGTAGCGATTAATGATATTGTTAAGCCTTTAAATTGTAAATACATTACATCCGGTTCATTGGATTTAACACCTGAAGGATTAAGTAAGAGAACTGTAAATTATGGTGAAGGTAATTGTGATGACGACGCAATTTATACAGTAAACGGACAAACAATCGCATTTAAATTGAAGTAAAGAATGTCAGTGGTTTCATCAGGCATAATGGTAGACGCGTTTAATATCTACGATAAGATGGAGAAGAATAATATTCTTCTGTCATTCAAAGGAGATATTACATCTGAACTACTTACCTCAATTCTCCTGATAATGGAGAATAAGATGGATAATATGCAGGAAGAGCCCAAAATGAAGAAAAAGGTGTATAATGTTTTGGTTGAATGCTTACAGAATCTATATCATCATATGGATGATGTGGCTGATACTGTTGGTGATATCAATCGTTCCGCCATTTTCATGATAGGTAAAACCAATAATTCTTACACCATCACCACCGGAAATTATATTCTAAACGAAAATATTCACGGACTAAAAAACCGTTTAGACGAGGTAAATGCCTTAAACAAAGAAGAATTAAAGGAATATTACAAAAAAGTACTCAATAATGGCGAAATGTCGCTTAAAGGCGGAGGGGGTCTGGGGATGATAGATATAGCCAGAAAAACAGGTGAAAAATTAGATTATAATTTTTTGGAAATTGACAATAAAGTTTCTTTCTTTACGCTAAATATTAAAGTCAGCCAAATTCAATTACAACAATAAGAATAACAAACAATAAATACTATGGAAAAATACTCAATTGACGGCACACCAAAAACCCCAACCATCAGCTTCGATTTAGGATCAGGTGTATTGGAAATTAAAGGACGTTCTATTCCTGAAAACTCAATCGAGTTTTATAAGCCTTTGGTAGATGCTTTAGATAAGTATGCAGGTTCTCCAAAACCGGCCACTAATGTGAATATTCAGTTAGAATATTTCAATACAAGTTCTTCTAAATGTATCTTAGACGTTTTCAAAAAATTAGAAAACATTAATAAAGGTGGAAGCGCTGTTACTATTAACTGGCATTATGAAGAAGATGATGAGGATATGTTGGAAGCAGGTGAAGATTACCAAGCCATCATCAATGTACCTTTCAAAATGGTACAGGTTAGCGAATAATTTTAATTCCCTTTAAATATTACCCCGAAAATCCAATTTTTCGGGGTTTTTTATTCATAAAACAACCTTATTAAGGGCAATTTTAGTAAATTTGCCCACTTAAAAAATTAAGCTATGTCAGTTAATATTAAAGAACTTTTAGGCGCACAAGCCGATACTTTATTAAACCATACCTGCAAAACTATCAGTAAAGAAGATATTCACCTTCCAGGTGCCGATTTTGTTGATCGTATCTTTCAACAAAGCAATCGTAATCCTCAGGTTTTAAGAAGCTTACAGCAGCTTTACGGAACCGGACGTTTAGGTAATACAGGTTACATGAGTATCCTGCCTGTTGACCAAGGAATTGAACATAGTGCCGGTGCTTCTTTTGCGCCAAATCCTATTTATTTCGATAGCGAAAACATTGTGAAATTAGCCATTGAAGGTGGTTGCAACGCTGTTGCTTCTACATATGGTGTTCTGGGTTCCGTTGCACGTAAGTATGCGCATAAAATCCCGTTTATAGTAAAAATTAATCATAACGAATTCATCTCTTACCCTAACAAATTTGACCAAATTATGTTTGGTACGGTAGAAGATGCCTGGAATATGGGAGCTGTAGCAGTTGGTGCTACTATTTACTTTGGTTCTGCTGAATCAGGACGCCAAATTATCGAAGTCGCTCAGGCTTTTGAACGCGCGCATCAATTAGGTATGGCTACCATTTTATGGTGCTATACACGTAACTCTGCATTTAAAAAAGATGGTGTAGATTATCATACCGCAGCTGATTTATCGTCTCAAGCTAATCACTTAGGCGTAACTATTCAGGCCGACATCATTAAACAAAAATTATCGGATAAAAACGGTGGTTACTTAGCAACCGGTCACGGTAAAACACATCCTAAAGTATATTCAGAATTAACAACCGATAACCCAATTGATTTATGCCGTTACCAAGTAGCTAATTGTTACATGGGACGTATGGGCTTAATCAATAGTGGTGGAGAAAGTAAAGGTGCTTCCGATTTAGCTGAAGCAGTAACAACAGCGGTTATTAATAAGCGCGCGGGTGGACAAGGCTTAATTTCAGGACGTAAAGCATTCCAAAAGCCAATGAAGGAAGGAGTAGCTTTATTGAACGCTATTCAGGATGTTTATTTAGATAAGACAATTACAATCGCTTAATAATTAAGATGAATAATTCTTTAATGAATTTGATTCTTAAATTAAAAAATTAAAACATGGGTTGGTTTAAACGATTAAAAGAAGGTATTACAACAAGCACCACGGATAAGAAAGAAACTCCGGAAGGCTTATGGTATAAATGTCCTTCTTGTAAAAAAATACATACGGCGCAAGATCACCATGCAAATAAACATGTGTGTTTAGATTGCAATTATCACGAGCGAATCGGAAGTAAAGAGTATTTCGAAATTATTTTTGATAATAACCAGTTTACTGAATTACACGAGAATTTGGTGAGTGGCGACCCTTTAGAATTTGAGGATACCAAAAAGTACACCTCACGTTTAACGGAGTCAATTAAAAAATCGGGATTGAAAGATGCTTTACGCAGCGCGTATGGTAAAGTGAACGATCAGGATTTAGTAGTGTGTTGTATGGATTTCGGATTCATCGGCGGATCCATGGGGTCTGTGGTTGGAGAAAAAATCGCACGTTCCATTGATTTTTGTATTAAAACAAAAACACCTTTATTGATTATTTCTAAGTCGGGTGGGGCACGTATGATGGAAGCAGCATTTTCATTAATGCAAATGGCGAAAACGTCGGCTAAGCTTTCTCAGTTGGCTCAAAATAAAATTCCTTATATCTCTTTATTAACCGATCCAACTACCGGTGGTGTAACCGCAAGTTATGCGATGCTTGGTGATATGAACATTGCTGAGCCGGGTTCATTAATCGGATTTGCCGGACCACGCGTTGTAAAAGAAACCATTGGTAAAGATTTACCAAAAGGATTTCAAACAGCAGAGTTCGTGTTGGAACATGGTTTCCTCGACAAAATTGTTCCGCGTACCGAATTAAAAGAAAAGTTAGGTACACTTTTAAAAATGCTAAAGAATTAATTTAGTTTATAAAAATAAAAAAGCCCGGTTAAACTAACGGGGCTTTTTGTTTTAGTTCATTTGATTATTCAATCACTAATTTCTTGGTACAGGTTTTCTCATTTTGTGTAATCTTCACTAAGTACACACCTGCTTTTAATGAAGTGGTATTAAAGGTGTAACTCTCTTTTTCCAACACAACTGGTAATTCAATATTTCTTCCTAACATATCTGTGATTTGTACTTTGCTTTCCTGTGTACTCAACATGCTTAACACAAATTGATTTCTCGCCGGATTCGGATATAATCTAACATTGTAATTCAAATCATTTTCTTTGATGCCAACATACGCGAATGGTTTTGTGCTGAAGCTATATTCAAATCCTTTTCCAAAATCAGTTTGGAAGGTTTTGATAATTGTTCCTTGCGCGTTTTTGAATCGTACATATCCTGCACCTTGTGCTGTGCTCGCCCACCATTGTAATCCGTCTTCGCCTGAATCTTCTACGACTAAACGGTAGCAACCATTTAATATATAGTTATCCGTAAACGTTGTATTTGGTGTATTTAAAGTGCTTGCACCCGGAACAACATTTCCGGCCGCGTCAATTAATTTATACGAATTCTCAAATGGATTATTGTTGGTTTTAAATTCAACGGTTAATGTATCTGTAATAACATCCGGTAAATTAAAATCAATGGCCATTTTATTGTTGTAAGAATAATTATCAGCGGCATTATTCGCTTTCTTTAATTCTACATTAAAATAATTTTTACCGCTGTTCATTTGCGCGTTTTGCCATAAAGCTCCAATCGGTAATGTAATGCTTGCAGTGTCCATGAAAGCTAAATTGCCATTCCAGGTAAATGTTTCTTTTGTTGGTGTATTATTAATCCAATATTCAATATCTAAAGAGGATATATTTACGGAGCCTGTATTTCTTACAATGATGACCGGATTCGCGCACATTGGATTCTCTCTTGAATACTCTACATAATTTCCGGGTTTACGTACATTAATCATGGCCGCATCTAAATTATGGTTCGGTCCGCTGTAGCTTATTAACTGATGCGCGGCAATATAACGGTAATCACCCCCCGACACCGGTGGATTAGAAGTATTATAATCTAAAGTAACTGTTGAGCCCGGCGTTACATAAGGAGTAATGTAATACTCTTTTAATAATGAATATTCACCCGGACACCAGCCTTGTCGGTCGTACACCCAAGTTCCTCCCTGAGGATAAACAGGATTACCCGCACACGGACGCGTAATTTGCCAGTTAAATTCATTGGCGCCACCATTAATGTTGAAGTAATGATTAATCAAACCGCCATTCTGATGAAATTCTCCCTCAGCACCATGACCTGTAATTGTAGAACGCATTTTAAATGAAGAAGCCGAATTATTCATGGTGAGCGTTTGTGTTTCAAAACGTGTATCGTTGGTGATGCTGCCAATCCCAACACCGCCTAAACGCGCACCGCCTTGCCATAATTGATGACAATCTAAAACAGTGCGAGGCGGAGTTCCGACAATAAAATAAAAATCGATATCCATTTGTTCTTGCCATTCACCACCCATAGTCATTAACAAGCGTTTTCTTCCTTTTAATAATGGTGCGTAATCACTCATGTCGAAGTACCAGGTTTTGCCCTGCATACCAAAATCGAGACCAATTCCGTAAGGTGTAACAAACGACATTAACTCAATGTAATAAGGATGACGAGTGAAATAATTTAAATTCGTAATGTTGATAGTTCCGGTAGGTGTAACCGCTATAGTTCCGGTTAAAGTCCCACTGTCGCCATCGTATACGTTTAATGGCGAAGCATTATACATATTATTATTTGTTGATACTAAAGTAACGCTGTCATGCTTCATAGGTGTAACTGAAGCATTAGAAGTAATGGAGTAGGACTGCACTACGTTAGGGTCACGGGCAATAGAATCTTTTACAGTAACGGTTGTTGTGCTAATCGAATAAGAACCGCGTAAGAATGTAATGTTAGGTTTAACATTCAATTCATTAAACATGCGGTTTAATTTATTACCACGATCAAAAGCCCAATTCACATTGGTGCCTGTTGAGGTGGCTAATGATTTAATATCATTAATCGTTAAGCCGCTTCCTTCCATCATAGGGTAATAGGCTTTTAAGTTAGAGTAGGATGGATGAGTCGCGGTGATGCTGGAATTCATAATAGCTTGAATTTCTGTTTGCGGTAATTCCTTATCCCAGAAAGAAAGTTGATTAATTTTTCCTTTGTAGTTATTGTTAAGTGTATTGTCTTTCCCTAAAATCATATTCATGATAGAGATTGGTTTTGATTTACCATTTCCTACTGCCCAAATAGCACCGTTTAAATAGATGCGCATCCAACCTGTAGCGGTGTTTTTTGTAAACGCCCAGTGATTCCATTGTCCGCCATTATTAGCCGCTGTAGAAATTTTGCTGATGCGATCATAACCTCCGGCACTGTAACCGCAATCAAAATAAATGTTGCTGTTGCTCCAAGGTAAGTGAATGTTAAGCTGACGCTCATTTGGATTGGCACTAGTTGCGTAAAGAATAGAAGTATTGGTTGGCATCATGCTGCTGTTACCATAAGCCCAAAAAGAAACTGTCATTTGATTATTGATAGAGCTTAAAGAAGTTGTATTCATGTTCACATGGCCTTGCGCGCTTAAGTTGAGCGCGTAATTGTTGTTAGCATAAATCGCTTCAACAGAGGAAGTATTTTTCCCTAAAAGCACAATAGGAGTAGAAGGGGATGCATTAGTAAAAGAGAAGTCGATTAAAAGATTATCTGTACCATTCCACACAAATGGTGTGTGAAATTGTATTCTGTTCGGTCCACCTATAAAAGTGAAATTAGAATTAAATACATTAGTGAATCCGCTTAAGTTTGGAGTAGCGGCACTTAATGAATTGGCTGTAGTGTGTTTAATATTCATATTAAAGAAATTGGCAGTACCTCCTGAACCAATTACATTCAATAATAATGCATCTATATTACCTGCTGTCATACCAATGCCGGAAAGTTCTGCGGCTGTATAAAGAATTTGCGTACGTCCTGATTTTTCATTTGTTTTTAAAACTTCAGGAATAGAAATCATTCCAGTAGGAATAACAAATGAAGTTTCTGAACTGATACTATTAAGTGTTACATTAATCTGATTGTATAAATAATAATCATACAAAGGAAAGTTAGTGTAGTAATAAGTGCTTCCCGAAAAATTAGAAATAATATGACTCGGATGTGTTTGCGCCGCGTTTTCGGTACGCGAAGAATCGGCAATGAAAGTATTACAAGAATAATCCCACTCACCACACCCCAAATTACGATTTGAAGAAGTCGACACCAATCCGTTTTTGCAACGCATATTGTACTTCATGATGATTTTTTCGTAAGTGAGACTGTTGTTCGGGAAATTAATCGCGGTGTCACGCGTTGCACTTCCGTATTTGAAAGCTTTCACCACAATTGTATCGCCAACAGATTGCGGGAAGGTTGCAAGTTCAGTTAAAAGCAAAAGAGTAATCAATAATTTTTTCATTCTTTTTTTATGATAATTATAGTTTATAAAATTGGGGATATTCAAATATAACTAAAACGTTTTAACAGAGGGGGTCTAAAAAGCCAAATTAGTGCACATTTCTTCAACATTTTGATATTAAAACAGGAATGCTAAGTATAGCTTTGTTCATACTCTTGTAACTTTTTCGTGTCGTAGAAATTATAAATTGAAATGCGAAACCTAACTTTCATATTCTTTCTTTTTACGATTATTGTTAATGCTCAGGGCCTTTTTAATGACGGAGATTATGAAAATGCAGATCCATGCGGTAACGAAAACAGTTCTCTATTAATCAATAAACGTGCCGTACCGCGACAATACCTTCGTGAGAGTGATGTTGCCTGGGAAAAACGTGTGTGGCGTGATTTGGATTTAAAAGAAAGACAAAATTTCTCTTTGTATTATCCAACCGAGTATTTGCCTTGTCGACTTTCTTTAATACAAATTGTGAGTAAACATGTGTTGAACGGTGAACTCATCGCTTTTGAAGATGAGAGTTTTTATAAACCACTCGAAATTTCTTCGGTGAGAAATAAAATTCGTGAGACGGGAGAAATAAGTGAAATCACCTACGATGAAGAAGGGAATCAACACGAAACAGCGCGCGCGGTGACGGATTCCGTTTCTTTTCTCAATCGTGTTACCAAAGTAAGAATATTGGAAGATTGGTACATGAATAAACAAAATTCAAATCTGGAAGTGCGCATTGTGGCCATGGGCTTTTATGAATTCCTTCCGGATAAAGACGCGTATAAGGAATTATTCTGGGTGTATTTTCCTGCCTTACGGAAGCAATTAAGTAAATATCGCGTGTTTAACGGCAAGAACAATGGCGATTATTCCTCTTTCGATGATTTATTCTTGCGCCGTGAATTTTCCAGCTTAATTGTGAAAGAAAATAATGTGTACGACCGTTCCATCAGCGAATACTGTAATGGCATTGACGCCTTATTGGAATCCGACCGCATCAAATATGAAATTTTTAAAATGGAACAGGATTGGTGGCAGTATTGATGGATGTTTGATGTTTAATGCCGCGAGGCTTTGCTCGCGGTGGCGAGTTTACCTCGCCATTTTGTGTTTGTTATTTAAATTGTTTTTGTCCTTGGTTTATTGTTTGTTACTACCAAATTCATAATCCATCACTTATAACTCATCACTTATAACTCATCACTCATAATTCATCACTCATAACTATTAAAACCTATTCCTTCACCAATTTAAAATAACTTCTTCTACCTTCAGCTTCTAATTCAACGAAGTAAATACCCGCGTTCATTTCCTGTAAGTTTATTTCAACTGTATTCGCGTCTGCATAAATTTTTTCGACAATCAATTTACCATAGGCATCGTATAATTTTAAATTGAAATTATTGATGGCTGTTTCAATGAAAAAGCTGGAATGCGCAGGATTCGGATAAATTCTAATCATTACTGGAATGGCTGTTTCATTAATAGACGTACATGCAGAAACACTTTGTGTAATTGTACTTACATTATTACAACCTGCAGAACTTGTTCCGCTAATTGTATATGTTGTTGTAAGGCTAGGTGAAACAGCAATGCTCGTACCTACGCCTCCAGGATTCCAGGTATAAGTGAAAGCGCCACTTGCGGTGAGGGTTGCTGTTTGTCCCGCACAGATTAAGGTATTACTTGTTGATGCATTAATTGCAGGTAAAGGATTCACTGTAACCGATGAACTTGCAGGGGCTGAAGAAATGCATCCGGATGCACTCGTACCAATAACCGAATAAGTGCTGCTTGATGTTGGAGACACTACAGCATTACCTCCTTGAATAGTATATGTTGCAGCACCGCTTGGAGATATGGTGAAGGACTGACCTATACAAATGGAACCACTGTTTACGCTAACTGTTGGTAAAGGATTAACAGTAACGGCTAATGTTTGTTGCGGACTTGCTCCACAGGCATTATTAGCAGTTACAGAAAAAACACCTGATGTTCCGGGAGTAGCGGAAATTGTATTGGTAGAACTTGTGCCGCTCCATCCGCCGGGTAAATTCCAGGAATATGATGTAGCACTTGATACGGTTGCTATGCTATAACTAGTTGCACCCGAACCTGCACACATTGAGTTTAAACCAGAAATAGAGCCTGGTTGAGAAGGAGCTGATGCGCAGGGAGCTAGTTTGTGTACAAAAATATCGAAGCCACCAGAAGATGCTAAATTGAATACACCTGCGCTAGAGTCAAAATCAACATTTCCTTGAAAGCTACCGGTTGTATAAACAAGCCCAGAACTAGTTGAAGCTAAGGAAAGGCCGTAATCATATCCGGAGTTCCCCATTGCTACTCCCCAAGCAAAATTACCAGTGGCATCAAGCTTTTGAATGAAAATTTCCGAAAAACCTAATGATGTTTGATTAGTAACCCCCGCACCCGGATCTAAGTCAACAGTATTATTAAAATATCCGGTGGTGTAAACATTTCCTGAACCATCAGTAGTAATACCCTGACCAACGTCTTGACCGGATCCTCCGATTGATTGAGACCATAAATAATTACCATTTGCGTCAAGCTTTAAAACGTAGATGTCGGTTGAACCGGAAGAGGAAAAATTAGATACTCCCGGACCTGGATTAAAATCAACGGTTCCTTGGAAATATCCAGTTGAATAAATGTTCCCTAATCCGTCTATTGTTATTGCATAACCTATATCATTAGAAGTATTGCCTACTGATTTTGCCCATATAAAATTACCATTTGCGTCAAGTTTCTGAATAAAAATATCAGAACCTCCGCCTGTAGCAGTTAAATTAAAAACACCTACACTCGGATCAAAATCAACAGTTCCAACATAATACCCGGTTGTGTAAACGTTTCCTAAACCATCTAATGTAGTACCATAGCCAACATCACTAGACGTACTCCCCATTGATTTTGCCCAAACAAAATTACCAGATGCGTCTAGTTTCTGTACGAAAATATCGCTACTTCCTGATGATGATGTTAGGTTTAAAACACCTGCGCCCGGGTCAAAATCAACAGTTCCCTGAAAGGAACCAGTCGAATAAACATTTCCTGAAATATCGGTTTTGATTGAAAAACCAAAATCGGTTGAGCCGCTTCCCATTAATTTAGCCCAAACAAAATTACCTGAAGCATCTAGTTTGTGTACAAAAATATCGAAACCTCCTCCTGATATAAGATTAAAAAATCCTGCACCAGGATCAAAATCTACAGTACCGCTAAAAGAACCTACTGTAACAATATTGCCGGAGGCATCTATTGTGATGCCACGACCTTCATCTCCGCCTGTGCCTCCCATCTTCTTCGCCCAAACAAAATTACCGGCAGCGTCCAATTTTTGAATAAAAATATCAGATAATCCTGAGGAGACTAAATTAAAAACGCCAGCGCCTGGATCAAAATCCACAGTTCCTTCAAAATAGCCTGTGGTATAAACATTTCCTGATGCGTCAAGAGCAATAGCATAACCGGATTCATTAGATAAGCCTCCCATCTTTTTTGCCCAATTAAAGGTTGGAGTTTGAGCCTTAATAAATGTAAGTAAACATAACGCGATTATGGTAAATAGTTTTTTCATGATTTTAATTTTAATATTGATATGCAGGACATGGTTCATGGGGTTTGTTTTTATTCCTTAATTATTTTTTTAATCTCTATTCCTATTTTTATAAAATAAATTCCGGAATTTTCTTTCCCTAAATCTATTTCAATCTTATCACTTTCTATTTCGGTTTTGTAAATCAAAGAACCGAGCGAGTTGAAAATTTGCACCGCTTGTTTTGTTCCATTTGTAACTATGATTATTTTATCGATGAATGGATTAGGGTAAACATTTATTTCAGTAACTGAATTTGAAAGTTGATTTATACCCGCACAAGTTGAAACGGATTGCGTAAATACTGATGAGTTATTGCAGCCTTGTGCGCTTGTACCTGTTATTGTGTAGTTGGAAGTTATAGTTGGTGAAACTACAATACTTGCGCCTGCACCTCCCGGATTCCAGGTATAAGTGAAAGCGCCACTTGCGGTGAGGGTTGCTGTTTGTCCCGTACAGATTAACGTATTACTTGTTAAAGCATTAATAATTGGTAAAGGATTTACTGTAACAGATGAATTTGCAGGGGACGAAGAAATACATCCGGCTGCACTTGTTCCAATAACTGAATAAGTGGTGCTTGATGTTGGAGACACAACAGCATTACCTCCTTGAATAGTATATGTTGCAGCACCACTTGGAGATAAGGTAAAGGACTGACCTATACAAATGGAACCACTGTTTATGCTAACTGTTGGTAATGGATTAACTGTAACGGCTAATGTTTGTTGCGGACTTGCACCACAGGCATTATTAGCAGTTACAGAAAAAATACCTGGTGTTCCGGGAGTAGCAGAAATTGTATTGGTTGAACTTGTGCCGCTCCATCCGCCGGGTAAATTCCAGGAATATGATGTAGCGCTTGACACGGTTGCTATGCTATAACTAGTAGCACCCGAGCCTGCACACATTGTACTTAAACCTGCTATTGCGCCCGGAAGTGCAGGAGCTGAAGAACAGTTGTTGTACTTAGAAATAAAGCCTCCGGTACTAATGTTATTAGTGGACGGAGAAAAGTTCATATCAAGGCTGCCCACATTGAAGCCGGTAAGAAATAAATTATCAAGCTTGGATGTGTAAATTTCCCATATGGTTGTAGCATTGGGCATTGTAGTTGACCAAATATGATTTCTGTTTACATCGTATTTTACTAAGTTTGTAATAACAGCGCTTGCAGTTAAGGTAGCAACACTTGCATTGAAATCGACATCAATAGAACCTGTAAAATCTCCGGTTAAGTAAATATTTCCGCTACCTTTAAAAATATCCATCGATTTTGGCGTTTCAGGTTGGTTACTGCCGAAAGTCCCCACCCACATGTAATTGCCGCTATTAGAATATTCCAGAAGAAACGCATCATAGGAATTAGTGTTAGAAGTAACTAATGTATTACTGGCTGACGCATCGAAATCCATAGTTCCACTGAAGCGGCCGTAAACATAAACATTGTTGCTAGGGTCGAGAGCAATATCTGCGGGTTGAATATTATTTGATGATCCGTTTGAAATGCTACGCGACCATACAACGGTTCCTGTAGGAGATGTTTTAATGATTTGTAAGGTCTGTGGCGTAGAACTGTACCATCCTGCCGTATAGTAATTGCCCAAATTATCAATATCAAGGTAAGGAGGCTGATTGCCATAATTAAGCGAAGATTCATTACCCGGTGCAATTCCCGCGCCATTGCTGGCACTGTATGTTAATACTGCTCCATAAGTAATAAATGATAGATTTCCGGGCACACTAAAAAAACATGGCGCATCGGTAGCGTATCGGATAGTATTACCACCGGAGGTTGTGGTGGTTTGCGATGAAACACGAACTTTATTATTTGTCTCATCAATTACTATATCGATCGCAATTTCAGTTGTGTTTGCTGCCGATGTGTTATAGATGGTTTGCGCCCATTGATAATTTCCATTCGCGTCGTATTTGGCAACAAAGGCATCCGAATTGGATAAGCCGGCGGTTGGACATGGTAAGTTGGCAGTACCTGCTCCAGGATCAAAATCTACACCACTTGTATATAAATCACCAACCACATAGATGTTGTTATTACTGTCTGTTTTTATTTTTCGGATCCAAACTTGTCCTGAAGTGTTGGAGTGAGAAATGGTTTTTACCCAAATAAAACTGCCTGTTGAACTAAACTTCGCAATATAGCCCCACTGACCAATGGAAGTTATGGTGGTTGTACCCGGTCCCGGATCAAAATCAATGGTGCCGGAAAACCTTCCAACCACATACACATTACCGTTTGAATCTTCTGCGCTTGACATCACATATTGAGACGTAAGGTTGTGAGCCCATTGATAATTGGGGAATTGCGCTTTTAGGTTATAAAGCAACGAAATCAAAATAAGTGTCATTAATTTTTTCATGGTGATTCTATTTAATTATCTGCATTAAGGTTATCAAAATTTAAATACGGTTTATAAACCGGAATTTGCTCTAGTTAAAAGTACCAAAGCTTTACCATTAAGGCTTACCATTCATAAAGTTTTAAGCACGACAATGATTTGCTCTTTTAAGTAATATAAAAACAGATTGACATAATCTAAAACAAAGAGGAAAATACTTTTAATTTCATAATCAATCTTGTTTATCCCCGTTAATATATTTTTCCGTTTCCTGAAGTTGACCGTTACTGAAATGTTTCCAGACGCCATCTTTTTTCCCATTTTTATATGTTCCCTGCCATTCAACTTTGCCATCAGAAAAAGTCACATACAATCCATCTTCAATACCATCAGTAAACACAATGATCTTTTCTAATTGATTATTTTCGTATTCACGCACTTCACCATGATAAACTCCTTCGCTTTTTTGATATCCATTGCGATACATGAATTTTTTATCTTCCGATTTCTCTTCAAAATAACCGGGCTTGGTTTTATCCAGTGGTTTAACGGCTACTGCTGATGTTGGGGCTACCGTTGTAATAATTGTTTTACCGATTGCAACGGCTGTTTTTGCAGAAGATTCGGCTTTAGCCGCAGGGTTGTTTGTTGTATTGGAATTGCTTGAAGTGTTTGAGGAACTTCCGCTTTTACCAAGGTTATTAAAATCTACTTTGGTGCCTTTAATGCTACAACTATTTCCCTCAACTTGATTTTCGCATTTTAAAGAATAAGTTTTTGTAATTTTCTCTGCAGAGTACACAGGAGTTTTTACGATTGCGTTTTTCGACTGCTCATAAGTCTCCTCGTAACCAGTAATCTTTGCTCCTTGTACAAAAGCATTCAATCCCCATTGTTCTATTTTTCCTTTTTTTTCTTTACGGGTTTCAGACAACCAGCTTTTTGTCACCTCACATCTATAATCTTTATCATATCCCTTATAATCTCTATCAAGAAAAGCCTTGTCGCCAGTTGCATTTGAGAAAACTGTAATAACAATATAATTGCCTTTGATTATTGTTGAAACAGCACTGCCTGGCACGGATTTTACTCCTGCATTAGTTCCAGCTGAAGCAATACCAGCAAACATACCTTCTTTCTTGTCCGATGCTTTTAGTACCCACACATTAACTAAGTCATATCCTTTCATTCCTTTATTGTATGGAAGAACCAAAGTTAATTTATCGAAATTGTAACAATTTATGGTTTCAACTTTTATACCATCAGCGTAAAACCCGCATTCGGGACAGTTTTCATCCTGCGCTTTGATGGTTAAAGTAAAATGGATTATAACAGTTAGAAAAAATAGTTTAAGGGGTTTCATATTGCTTATTTAAGGTTACTAAAATCTACTTTGGTGCCTGAATAAGTGCAAGGGTTAGAAAGATCCGTCTCTTTCCATCTTTCTTTGTTTCCTCCGGTAAGGCGATTCGTTAAAACAAGCATGTACTCATTCTTCAAATCAATAGGGTTGTATTTCTTATACTTCTGTAGGCAATTGCAGGATGGATTAAATTCTTCTATTTCTCCTTGAAATGTAAGTCCAGTAAGGTAGATGTTCAGCACGGCATTGTCGCTGGGTTTGCCTTTTTTCACAGCACCATCATATTGTAAATCGCCTTTGGTTGGTGAATTTGCTTGATCAGCTGGAAGTAAATACGGTTGATTTGGTTTTATGCACATATCAATGGGCGCTTTATCCTTTCCGTAAATTGAATACACTACGTAATTACCTTTTTTATAATTGATTATTGAACGAATGGGAATAGCTTTTTCAACAATTCTACCTAGCCCTTTTTTTACCGCTCTAGGATCTCCGACTTGAAGGCTAATTTTTAAATAATCATAGGTAGACCATTCATCATTCCAGAGAAACACAATTTTTAAATCCTGAAACTCATAACAATTTATTGTGTCCATTTTTACTCCATCAACGTAAAACCCAACATTCGGATCATCTTGTGCTTTGGATGAAGAATTAGTAAAAGACGTTATACAGAAGAATAATGCAAGGACAAATGAAGAAATAAGAGTTATTTTTTTAGCTTTCATGGAATTTCGACTTGTTATATGATACTAAGATAAGTGGGGTTGTATAACCAAGGGCTACCACTCACAAAGTTTTAAGCACCTAACTATTTCTTTAATCTATATTGATTATTTTTGATAGATGGATAATTGAATGAAATGATTCGATGCCTAATTGCATAAATGAAGAAACGCGCTTTTATAATATTACTTTCTCTTTGCTTTCTTTTATTTAATAGCAATGGTAATGCCATGAATGTTGCTGACACAACTTTGATAAAAGAGTATATAGCAATTGGACAGAAATTAAGAAAGAGCGGAAAACTCGATTCGGCATTAGTTTATCTGGAAAAAGCGAATGAGCAATCAAAAAAAGCGGATTTTTTAGAAGGAAGTGGAGAAGCACTTTATCATTTAGGATTAACTAACCGTGATATTGGAAATTACAAAGCTGCTCTCAACTATATTGACCTTGCAATAGACATTGCTCAAAAAATAGGTAATAAAAAGAAAATAGCACTGTATAATAATGGGAAAGGACAAATTTTCAGGAAACAAGGACTTTATACCGAAGCTTTATCTTGTCTTTATAATTCGTTAAAAATAAGAGAAAGTATTCATGACTCTATGGGTATAGCGAGTTCATTGACGAACATAGGCAGTGTTTATGACGAGCAACATAATTTCGAAAAAGCAATAGAAAAGCACCTTCAGGCAATCGCCATCCGAAAAGCAATTGGCGACGAAGAAGGCTTGGCGCCATGTTATGGAAATTTAGCGGGTGTTTATTTGGAACAAAAAAAATATAGCGAAGCTTTACATTATCAAAGCTTGGGATTGGAGATTGAAAAAAAATTCAATAATAAGCAAGATATGGCATCTTCCATTTCCAATATCGGACTTATTTATGCCACTCAATCCGATTATGATAATGCATTAAAATATCAATTGGAAGCATTAAAGTTAAAGGAAGAAATCGGCAACCAAAGCGCGATTTTAGCTTCATTAATAAACATTGGCGCATTGTATTTAAGCACTAACAATTTAAATCAATCTGAAACCTATCTAATGAATGCGTTTAATTTATCCGGTAAAATTGATGATTTGGATAGCAAAATGGAAGCGGCTAAAAACCTTCATGAATTATTTGAAAAGAAAAAGCAAGTTGAAAAAGCATTGTTTTACTATAAGGAATTCATTTCTGCTAAAGAAAAATTAATAAATATCGATAACATAAAAGAAACGGAGCGTATAGTTTTAAACTATGAGTTTGAGAAAAGAGAATTGCAGCAAAAGGCTCAACAAGAAAAAAGAGAAGCTGTTATTTTAGGTCAATTACAATTAAAGGAAATGCAAGTAAGTAGGAACAGAGTCATATTAGCTTCTCTTATTGCCCTATTCATTGTTACAATCATAATTGCGTATTTGTTGTTTAAGCAAAATAAAATTAAAGCAAAACAAAATTATCTGCAATTGGAGCAGCAGCTTTTACGTTCTCAAATGAATCCGCATTTTATATTTAATTCTATCAATAGCATTCAGCGGTATATTCTACAAAAGGATCAACAAACCGCTTACGATTATTTAGCTAAGTTTAGTAAACTAATCCGCTTGGTTTTAAATAATAGTCAAGAAAGAATATTGACGATAAAACAAGAATTGGATCTTATTCGGCTGTATGTTGAATTAGAGCAACTGCGTTTTGACAATAAATTTGAGTTTACAATCAAAATGCCTGATGATCTTGATGAAGAAACACTTCGTGTACCGTGTTTATTAATTCAGCCATATGTTGAAAATGCTATTTGGCATGGACTCATGAACCTTGATAAAAGTAAAAGGGGTAAATTAATTATCGAATTAAAGGCGAAAGATGAAAATTTATTGATTGCAATTGAGGATAATGGTATTGGGAGAAAACTAGCCCAAAGCTACAAAGCGGAGGATGGTGAAAAGTCAATGGGCATGAAGCTCAGTGAGCAACGTATTCAAATGATAAATAAAATGCAAAATTATGAGAACGCAAAAGTAAAAGTTATTGATTTGCACGATGAGAAGGGTATAGCCATAGGAACAAGAGTGGAAATAATATTACCTTTAAATATATTGGATTAAAAATAAAAATCACAAATGCCCAATTTAATTACTGCCATAGTAGTCGATGATGAGAGCAATAGCCGTTTCGTATTAAAAAATCTACTTGAGAAATTCACGGATGAAATTGAAGTTATTGGTGAAGCCGGTAATGTGGAGGATGCTTTTACCTTGGTTAAAGAGAAAAAGCCACATCTTGTTTTTCTGGATATACAAATGCCTAAAGCCAATGGATTTGCTCTCTTAAAGAAATTCGATATTTTACCGTTTGAAGTAATTTTTGTAACCAGTTATGATAAATACGCGTTAAATGCCATTAAGTTTAGCGCGCTCGATTATTTATTAAAACCAATTGAAACCGAAGATTTGACAAGAGCCATTGGTAAAGCAGTGAAAAGAATCACAGATAAAAGCAATAACGGTACTCAAGTAATTAATTTGCTCCACAATTTAAATGCCGGCAACAACGATCATAAAGTTGCGGTGCATAACGGTGATTTGGTAAAGTTTATTAACGAGAAGGATATTCTGTACATGGAAGCCGATGGCAGTTATTCTATCATAACTACCGAACAAAAAGAAAGGTTTGTAACAGCACGCAATCTGAAAGACTTTGAAGAGTATTTTGGCGACAGCTCAAGTTTTGTAAGATTGAGCAGAAGTTGTTTAATAAATGCCAATCACGTAAAGCAGTATAGCAAAGGCGAACCCTGCATTATAGAAATGCTAGACGGTAAGAGTTTTGAAATTCCTCGTCGTAAAAAGGCCGAAATATTGGAAAGACTGAAAGCTTATTAAAAGTATAGTGGTTATCTAATTTAATTTAATCAGTAAGTATTTTATAGGGTTATTGTTGTTTATTAAGTGAAATGATAGTACTTTAATATTTGTTATCATAACTTCTTAATAATAAAAGCCGGATTAATCCGGCTTTTATTATTAAGGTGTGTAATTAATTTGTGGACTTACTACTTTGACCTTTTAGAAGATCTTCAAATGTTTTACCATAACTTACACGTGCCGCACCGCCACTAATTGGTATTTTTTTCCATACGCAAGTGCCATCACCGATATAGCAACTGCAGATAGAATTTTGAACTATACATACCGAGCAGTTTCCCGTATCTAATAAACATTGTAGAATATATTTTGGTGCCGCCGCAATGATAAGGTCGTTTTTCTCTGTTTTTTCTAGTGAGAAAACCAATTTACCTGTTGCCTTTTGAGTAGTTTTGTCTTTTATCAAGGCCCAGAGATAATATTCTCCTTCTTCAAAGAAAACAACTGTACTATCGATTTCTAAAAATTGATTCTCTAAAATATGACTAAGTGCCATATGTAATTTATCTTTATCGTACGTAATAATGTTTTTGCCATTTTTTACTTCACCTAGCTTTACACTAGGAGCTTCAGTCGCTCTTGAAATTGCTGTAATTCCAAATACAATTAATAAAAGAAATAATGTTTTTTTCATTGTTATAAATTTTTAAATTGACCTACTCTTTTAAAAGCTTTTCGGTTTCCGCTTATAAGCAAAAGTACGGCAGTGGCTTTTTTTGTAAACTACCATTCACAAAGGATTTGGCAAATTAAATCGAATAAATGATAATTAATTGTATGCTATATTTATAAAACAAAAAACTCCCTACCAAACCGACAGAGAGTTTTTATTTTTAATCTTCTTAAAACCTATTCCTTCACCAGTTTAAAATAACTTCTTCCACCTTCAGCTTCTAATTCAACGAAGTAAATACCCGCGTTCATTTCTTGTAAGTCTATTTCAACTGTATTCGCGTCTGCATACACTTTTTCTACAATCAATTTACCATAGGCATCGTATAACTTTAAATTGAAATTTTTGATGGCTGTTTCAATGAAAAAGCTGGAATGCGCAGGATTCGGATAAAGACGGGCTTCTACTGTTTTATTAAGACTGTTAACCGATGCCGCCGCACAAGCTATGCTTCCAAGTTTTTTTAATCCAGAACGCAAAGATGAATTGGTATTCACCGAATCCATGAAGCGTTGTCCCGCCGCGCAATCGTTTTTTAATTGGTTATCTAAAAAGTTTTGTACATAATTCATATAACGCGGAAATGCTAAAGCGTTTGATACAACATTACCGCAGCCTGTTGTACTCTGACCAAAAGTGCAATTAAAATTAGTACCGTTTCCAAAATCGCAATGGGTAATTTGTTTTAAAATCACATGAAACTTTTTTGTGGATGCTAAAGCGGCATAATGACTGTTCTGCACCGTGGTATCAGCCACACAATCTATCGCGCCCGAAATCACTAAAGCCGGTACATTAATTAAAGAAGCCGATGCAATCGAAGACGGATTGGTTGTTGCTGCCGCGAAATTAAATAAACAGGTCACCGATGTATTGCTCGCCGAAGCTAAGAATGAACTGCCGCCTCCCATCGAATGTCCGCCAATGGCTGCTTTAGGCGATACTTTTCCGTTAAACGTAACTAATGCACTTGGTGTGCTAATGGTATTTAAACTCTGCGCGGCATTCACCAAAAATTTTAAATCATTTCCAAAGTCGCCGTGCGAAGGCGAAAAACTTCCTTCGGTTCTTGGTAATAAAACGATATACCCTGTTGAAGCTAATTTATTATAAATATTATCGTACGAACTCCAGTCCATCACAAAACCATGGCCAATAACCACCACCGGAAAAACACCGTTGGCTACAGGTTGATTGTTACCAGCCACTGTTGCCGGATAATAGACTTCGGCTCCCACATCTCTTCCCGAACCTGTTATATTAATGCCGCCGGAAATAGCATACCCTCCGGTTCTTGACGCATCTTTAAAATTGATGCTCATATGACCAATCGGAAATGTTTGCGCTTTTAAAAGGCCAACAAATAAAAGGGCGAGCGACAAAAAGAAAAACTGCGCTGCTTTTTTAGAGTGTGATATCATGGTGTTAGTTTTCATGGTTTAAAAATTATGCCGACAAGATAGACCACGATAAAATAAATTTATGGTAGAAAACAGCTAATCTAATCGGCGCAAAATTTCTAAAGCGTTACAGATGTTAAACAAGCCAAACCTTTAAAAGTTTAAACGGCGTTTTTTAACAGATGTTTGAATAAATTATTTGTTGAGCAATCGTTTGGGTGTTTCCCCAAAAAAGGATTTGAAGGACTTAATAAAATGCGAAAGGTCGGTGAAGTTGGTAATATCAATTAAGGCGTTTAATTTAAACTCACTCTTAAAATAACGCTCAAAAATAGTTTTTAAGCGCAGCCATAATACATAGCGACTCACATTCACGCCGGTTTGTTCTTTAAAGAAATGGTAAAATCGACTTTCACTCAAATGAATGTGTTCGGCCAGCTCACGATTGGTGAATTTTTCGCGGATGTTTTTACGAATGTATTCATCTACCTGTGTAATGCGATTATCAAATTCATGTGAGATGTTTTTTCTTTCTAGGTTGAAGAGCGTTTGAAACACCGTATCTAAAAAAGCATCACTCTCCGCTTCATTTAGTTTTGAAAATGTTTTTTGAAGTATGGTATTGTCGCCGCGCCACTCTAGTTTTAAAATGTTGGAAGCGCTGTAAGTAGAGTGCAGGAAATAATGTTCAGGACTCACCGCGTCAAAAAATAAAATCACATAACCTTTGCAGGTGAGCGGCATGACTTTATAGGTAATATCCGACGCAATAAAAAAACAATTTCCTTCCTCGCTTTTTCCCTTCTCGCTATTGATGTAAAACGTACCACTCAAACCAAAGATAAGACAGCTCACCGGCAGAGAAACAGCCGCATCGGTGGGTAAATCACCCATAATAGAACTGATAACACTTTGCTTTCGTATTTGATAAAGATTCCCCATCCGGAAAATGTTGTTTGCCTTGAACGAATTTAGGGAAATAATATAGCTTATGGTTTAAATTGAATAATTTGCACAGCTAGTTTCAATGTTTTGTTGTTTTACAATTTTCGAAATTATTTCATTCTTATTAATTTGAGAATGGCGATGTTTTACCTATTATAAAGGGAATTATTTAGACTTTAGTCTAAATAATTTAGCTGAAAATACGATAAATTTTGAATTCACTAAAATATTTAGTACTTTTACTATAAAATATAATAAAATGGCAAATAACAACGATTTAGAAGCCCTAACTCAGATTCTTACTGCACTGAAAGGTTTAGATGAAGATAGGCAGAAAAGAACTTTACAAGCAGTAGCCACCTTTCTAGGTATATCAATCGTAGAAGAGGGAAAGAACTCTCATGTTAAGCAACATAGCAATCATTCAAACTCTAAAAGTGAGATTTCCTTTTCTGAAAATCGATCAATTACTCCAAAGGATTTTTTAAGGGATAAGGCACCAAAGACAGACATTGAAAGAATTGCTTGTCTTGCATATTATTTAACACATTATAGAGATACGCCTCATTTTAAGACAGTCGATTTGAGTACACTTAATACTGAGGCTGCTCAACCAAAATTATCTAATCCAACTGTTGCAGTTGACAATGCAACCAAATCAGGGCTGTTAGTTCAGGCAGTTAAAGGAAGTAAACAAATCAGTGCTGCCGGAGAGCTTTTTGTCCAAGCATTACCTGATAGGGATGCAGCAAAAGCTAGTATTGCTAATTTGAAAATAAAACGGAAAACCAGACGTAACAGCCAAAAAAATTCAAACAACAATAATGGAACTGATAACACATGAAGCAAAACAATCAAATGAATAAACGCCATACAGCAAAAAGAATTACTTTGTATAATCATAAAGGTGGTGTTGGAAAAACCACGTTGCTTGTAAATATTGCAGCAGCCTTAGCTTCCCTTGGTAAACGTGTTTTATTAGTTGATGCTGATCCTCAATGTAACTTAACATCATATTTAGTTGATTCTGATGTAGTAGATGGATGGCTAGACGATTCGGATTCTGATAAAGGTAATACAATTTGGTCTGCATTGAAGCCTTTTGTAGAAAGTTATGGCGAGGTAAAATACATCAAGCCTCAAGAACGTCAAGAAGGAGTATTTTTATTACCTGGTGACATAAAATTATCTGAGTTTGAGCAGGAGCTAAATCAAATATGGGTTGATTGTTTGCAAAGGAAAGTTAGAGGATTTAAAGGTGCTTCTGCAATTAGTGAAATTGTTAATGAAATTGCCAAAAAAGAAAAAATCGATTATGTGTTTTATGACGTTGGTCCAAATATAGGACCGCTTAATAGAGTTATACTTTTAGATTGTGATTATTTTATTGTCCCAGCAGCTTGTGATTTATTTTCCGTTCGAGCATTAAAAACACTTGGCAAATCTTTGCATGATTGGATTAAAGAATGGAATGTTATTTCGCAGTTAGCGCCAGATAATATGTTGCTATTACCAGGTAAGCCAACTTATTTAGGATATATACTACAAAGGTTTAGAATGTATGGTGATGCAATCGCTAGCCAGTTTGCAGCTTATGCAAGTAAACTAGAAAAAAGTTCTTATAGTGATGTCACAGAAGTTCTTCGTAGAATAGATAAAAATTTAGCAAAGGGTTCGTTAAGTCAAAATAAGTTAGGGCAAGTAAAAGATTTTGCTAGTCTCGTCCCATATTCACAATCGCAAGGACTTGCTTTTTTCGATGTCGAAGGTGGCGCTCCTAATTTGAAAGAAGAAGCGAAAAGAGAATTTGTATCTATTGCAAATAAAGTAATTTCTTTAACAGTTTAAAAAGGGTTGCATGAAAGCAAAAATTGGTAAAAGAGAATTGAAAATGATTAATGAACTAGTAAGTCATTTTGAAAATCAAACTCATTTGTTTTCTGTTGTTTTAGATAGTATGAATAGTAATATAGAACATTCTCCAGTTTTAAAAAAGCTAATTCACTCCAAAAAATCAAGAATAAAAGATCCATCTCATTTAAGAGATAAATTAGAAAGAAAATTATTTGATTCTAAATTAAAAAGGAAACCATTTGATATTAATAAAGAAAATCTATTTTTGAAGATTAACGATCTTGCAGGTTTCAGAATTATTCATTTACATACAAAACAGTTTGAGAAAATTGATAAAGAATTGAAAAGGATATTTATTGAGCAGCAATGGAAAATTATTGAAGGCCCAAATGCTAGAACATGGGATGATGAGTCGAGAAGCTATTTTCGGAGTATTAATGTCGAAACTTCAGATAATCCGAATATGTATACAAGCGTGCATTATATTATTAAGCCGAATAATAATTCTAATATAACTTGTGAGTTGCAGGTTAGAACTTTAATGGAGGAGGTATGGGGAGAAGTTGATCATTCAATTAATTACCCTCATAAATCTGAAAGTATTTCATGTAGAGAACAGATCAAGGCACTAGCAAGGGTAACATCTAGCTGTAGTAGACTTGTAGATTCTATTTTTACAACGCATGAACACGAAGTTTCTTCTAAAATGAATTCAATTTCGAAAAGGAAAAGAAAATAGTATTCTATTTCGTCCCCCTCATCTGCAAATACATTTCATTAAAACGTTTTCTAACGGTTTCAATGAAGTCGGGGTTAATGATGGCTTTTACACCTTCTAAGCTTTTTATATCCGCGCTATCAAATTTAAAAGCCTGCTCCATGGGGCCGGCTTCAAATTTCACAATAAACTTATCGTTCATTTGAAAGATGCTAATGGTAATGCTGGGGTGCGGGATGGTATCGATGATTCTCATTACTTTTTCTTTTTGTCTTCAGGGTCTTTCTCAAAGGCCTTTTTAAAGTTCAACATGTTTTGCATCACACCCCACGGGCTCACGTTTCTGTCGCCGTCTTCGCGTATGCGTCCTTGTATGGCGTGCGCTAATTGCACAAAATGTTTTTTGTTGTATTTCAATAAAGCTTGTTCGGCTTTTTCATCACCGTTAATGATATTGGCACAAGCGGCCCAATCAAAATATTTATTGTCTATTAAAAATTTAAAGGCTTTGCTGTCTTCCCAAATAGTATTCACAAAAGCGGCGAGTTCAAAAAATTTGCCGTCAATCAAATATTTAAAGGCATGCTTATCGTCGCGCACCGCGTCTAAGGTAGCAATGAGTTCTTTGTAATTGTTTTCAATGAGCCAATTGCTGGCAGCAGTATCATTCAATACATGCTTTGTAAACTGATTAATAACAAAAGGGCTGTACTCTTTCATGTTTTAAAGTTACGAAAAAGCAGGGCTATTGTCAATCTTTAAAATCTCACCTGTAATTTCACATTGAGCATGCGGTTGGTGAGGTAATTCGGCACAGCATACTGGCGCGCAGTGACGTCTTTCACCCAGGTATAAGAAACAGTGTTGTTCACACCAAGTAAGTTCAATACTTCTACATTCAACCACATGGATTTTACGTGGTTCATAAAGTTTTTGGTTTTAAACTCTCTGTCTTCTTTTAAAATGTTGTAAGCAAAACCTACGTCTACACGTCGGTAAGGCGGCATTCTGAAAATTTGCTGGTAACGTAAATGGTTAGGCGGACCAAAAGGTAAACCACTGCCGAAAATTAAATTCAAATTCATTTTTAATGCGGGATACTTTGGTAAATAATCCTGGAAGAATAAACTGAAGGTGGCTAATTGGTCTGTCGGGCGTGGAATAAATCCCGGATCAATTTTAGTACTGTCAACTGCCACCTGATCGAAGCTGTAGCCTTTTACAATTTCTTCTCCCTCTTTGTTGTAATACTTGTAATGAATATTGTCTTTGGAGTATTCATAGGTTCTTAAAAATCCTAAGGAAGCCCAGCTTTCTACGCCTTTTACAAATTCACCGTTCACACGGAAGTCGATACCTGTTGCGTAACCTCTGGTGTTGTTATTGGCGAAATAACGCACGCGCACATTGTCGATTTCATACGTTACTAAATTCCTCAAATCTTTAAAATACGCCGCTACCATGAATTTAAACGGACGACGCCACGCCGAGAAATTGTAATCGCTGCTTAACACCACGTGAATGGATTGCTGAGCTTTTAAATTGGTATTGAGTGTTCCGTCGAGTCCGCGCAGCTCACGGTAAAACGGCGGCTGATAATAATAACCTCCCGATAACTTGAAAATGAAATCACGTTTCCAATTTGGTTTGTAAGCTAAGGTTACGCGAGGCGAAACCACAAATTGATTATTAAGTGTCCAGTAATTTCCGCGCACACCGCCGGTGAAGGTGAGGGTAGAGGAATCGCGGAATGTTTTATTGTGAATGTACTCGATGTATTCCATCACACGGCTGCTGTTGATGTTGATTTTGCTTTTGTATACATCCGTTAAATTAATTTCGGTTGGACTATACGGATTCACATAATCTGCCGAGTCAATCATTTTCCATTCGCTGAGTTTATCTTGAATGAATTCCTGCTGATAACGTACGCCCCACAAAAATTCGTTGTTCTTTTTTAAATATTTGGTGCCTTTGTGTTCGATGGTGTACACTTGCGCTTCCAGTGTATTACGACCGTTATTAATAAATGTTCCAATCCCGCGGTTAAAAGCTACCTGCCCGAAATCATCCTGCCCGAAATCCGCTTCCAATTGATCAATGTAATATTGTCCTTGCACCGTGTACAATTCTTCTTCTTTGGTTCTGTAACCCGAAGCAATGAGTTTTAATTTGAGGGTTTTGTTGGGAAGATAAGTAGTAGAAACACCGGTCATATAGGTGTTGTATTGCATCACTTCACGTCCGTCGAAATACACTTTAAAGCTTACGGCGTTGTTCACGGTTCCAAAAGTGGTTTCGCGGTTAGCAGGTATCACTAAGTATTGATTGTTGGCGACATTGGTAAGCCACTCGACCGTTAGTTTGGGATTGATGTTAAAAGTGAAGAAGGATTGTATATCGTAAAAACGCGGACGGTATTCACCTTTGGTGTCGATGCTTTTTAGAATGTAAGCATTGCTGCGGTAACGCGAGCCAATCGACCAAGCCACTAATCTGTTTTTGGAAATTCCTTCGAGGTGTAAACCTCCACCCAATAAACTTCCGGAAGCTGAGCCACCGAATTTCGTAGGTTTGCGGTACGTTATATCCAGCACCGATGACATCTTATCACCGTACT
This sequence comes from Bacteroidota bacterium, assembly GCA_017303905.1. Classification (NCBI taxonomy): domain Bacteria; kingdom Pseudomonadati; phylum Bacteroidota; species Bacteroidota bacterium. Next base: position 183,702 of record JAFLBH010000004.1, on the reverse strand, counting down.
TCGCTTCAAATCCACCTGCCGAGAAATTAATATTGCTCACCATATCCGGATTCGCGAAACTCAATCCTTCCTGTTGTCCGCTGCGCACCAAAAACGGACGGTATACTTCAATATCATTAACGTAAACCAGGTTCTCGTCGAAATTTCCGCCGCGCACCGAATAGCTGCTGCTTAATTCGTTATTGCTGCTTACACCCATTTGGGTTTTAATTAAATCTTCGATGCTACCGCCGGCAGTAGGTAATTGGTAAAATAATTTCGGGTCGATGCGCGTAATTTCCTGCACACGGTTTTCTCCAACTACAGTTACGGTGGTCATTTCGTTTTTAAATTGTAGTGTAGGGGAGTAAGTGAGATTTTCGCCGGGCTTTACATTAATCTTATGGTTGATTTGTTTGAAATTGATGTTATAGAAAGCGATGGTTAAATCGGTATTGCTTGCTACCTCCAGTTTATAAAAACCCTTGGCATCAGAGATGGTGGTGTTTTTACCGTCTTCTAAAATGGCGATGGTGATGCCTTCAATAGGTTCGCCATCGTTCGTTTTAACGATACCGCTTACCGTTCCGGTTTGTGCTTTCAAAAAGCCTATGAGGCTAATCAGAAACAGACAGAAAAGGGCTTTATTTATGCGGAGCAATATCACAGTTTTTGGAATTAACGAAAATAAGGAGATATTATTATTTAAACCATTGTTTTTTATGCAAAATTCCTGCTATTAACTCTTATGGTAGATAAACCCCTCTGTCACTGCGTGACATCTCCCCTTAGCAGGGGAGAAATCAGTCGCGGTATGAATGCGCATTGTTAGTAATTAAAAGCAGCTATTCTTATAAGGGGGAGAGTTTTTTCGTGGTATGATTAAGCATCTTTAGCAACGGACAGTTTCTCCCCCTGCGAAGGGGGAGTGCCCGCAGGGCGAGAGGGTTATAACTTGAATATTTTTTTTAATTAAACTACTCATTCAAATAACCCCTCTGTCCTTCGGACATCTCCCCTTAGCAGGGGAGAAATCAGTCGTGGTATGAATGTGCATTGTTAGTAATTAAAAGCAGCTATTCTTATAAGGGGAGAATTTTTTCGTGGTATGATTAAGCATCTTTAGCGACGGACAGCTTCTCCCCCTGCGAAGGGGGAGTCCGCGTAGCGGGAGGGGGTTATATAACAAGCAGAATTTAATTTAGGATTTAAACCCCTCTGTCACTGCGTGACATCTCCCCTTAGCAGGGGAGAAATCAGTCGTGGTATGTTTGCATTTTTAGCAACGGATAGCTTCTCTCCCTGCGAAGGGGGAGTGCCCGCAGGGCGAGGGGGTTCGGGCGAGGAGGGTTATTTATCAAACTACATCTGCCAAAAATTAAATTCTTAGCTTTGTTACATCGAAGATTTAAGAGCAAATATTCACACCTTATTAAAAAAATACTGGGGCTTCGACGCTTTTCGTCCCTTACAGGAAGAAATTGTAAGCTCGGTAGTTAAAAAGCAAAACACATTGGCTTTATTGCCAACCGGTGGAGGAAAATCGTTGTGCTATCAGTTACCCGGTTTAGTTATGGGCGGCACAACATTAGTGATTTCGCCGCTCATTGCTTTAATGAATGATCAGGTGAGAGGCTTGAAGAAGAAAGGCATCTCCGCTGTGGCGATTAGTTCAGCCATGAATTACAAGGAAATTGAAATTGCTTTAACCAACGCTGCATTAGGACATGTACAGTTTTTGTATGTATCACCGGAGCGCCTGGAGAATGAAGATTTCCGCATGAAGCTTTCGTATTTACCCATCACTTTAATCGCGGTAGATGAAGCGCATTGTATTTCTCAATGGGGTTATGATTTCCGTCCGAGTTACATGCAGATTGCCAAAGTAAAAGATTATTTCAGGGATATAAATATCATAGCGGTAACAGCGAGTGCTACGAAAGAAGTGCAGGAAGATATTTTGCAGAAGTTGGAAATTCCTAATGCAAAAGTGTTTCGTCAATCGTTTGCGCGACCTAATTTGCGTTACATTGTGCAGTTGGAAGAAAATAAAACAGAGCGTCTCTTAAAAATTATACATAATGTGGGTGGCAGTGGCATTGTGTATGTAAAAAACAGAAAACGTACCGAGCAAATAGCCGCCGTATTAAATAAATTTAATGTTAAAGCCGATTTCTATCACGCGGGAATTAAAAATTCGGTTCGCTCCGAAAAGCAGGAAGCATGGATTAATAATAAATTTCAGGTAATGGTTGCTACGAATGCATTCGGAATGGGTATTGATAAACCGGATGTGCGTTTTGTGGTGAACTTAGATTTAACGGATAGTTTGGAATCGTATTTTCAGGAAGCAGGAAGAGGTGGACGTGACGGAAAAACGGCTTATGCTGTATTGTTGTACACGAAGCGCGATGAAGAACAATTAAAAGAACACATGGAATTGTCGTTTCCAGAGCAGGAAATGATTCGTAATTGTTACAATGCGGTTTGTAATTATTATCAGATTGCCGTTGGAACGGGCTCCGGTTTGAGTGTGGATTTTAATATTGATGAAATTTGTAAACTCTATAATTTAAATGCGGTTACTTTATATAACAGTTTAAAATTTTTAGAGAAGGAAAATTATGTTTCTTTAATCGACGCGGGTTACGAACCGGGAAAAGTACACATCACTGCAGGTAAAGAAGATTTGTATAATTATCAGGTAAAATTCCCGAAGTATGAGCCGGTGCTCAAAGCCTTGATGCGCGGGTATGGCGGAATTTTAGAGCAGTATACCTACATCAACGAAAAGGACATTGCGTACAGAATCAAAAACACCATTCAATTTGTTACAGAGCAGCTCGAATTTTTGCATAGTCAGGAAATACTCTCCTACATCAAGCAAAGTGAATTACCGAAATTAATTTTCCTTCAAAACCGGATTAATGCTAAGCATGTTGAATTTAATTTAAGTCATTACACGTTTTTAAAAGAGCGATTCCGTGAGAAAATGAATAAAGTCATTGAGTACGCGAATCAAAAAGAAATTTGTCGCCAAACTTTTTTGCTTAATTATTTTAATGAGTTAAGCGGAGATGCTTGCGGTTATTGTGATGTGTGTATAGCGCAAAAGAAAAATCCGCCATCTAAAGCCATTGAAACAGAAATCCTGCATCATTTATCGGACCAAACTTTACATATCGATCAGCTCAAAGAAAAATTAATGAAATACAATGATGAAGTGTGGGTAATGGCACTCAATAAGTTGTTGGAAGACGGGAAAGTAAAAATGAATGAGCAACGCCACCTGCGTTTAGCTTAATTTTAACATTTGATTTATTTAGCACTAATTTTCTATCTTTGAAAACAATCAATTCATTTAATTGTTATAAACAAAACCTAAAAAATAAATTATGCTATTCAACAAATTCAAAACATTAACAGGAGCATTGGCCATCGCGGTAATGACTACAACATCAGTAAACGCGCAATTAAAAACACCGGCTCCAAGTCCTTTACAAACATTAAAACAAGCTTTTGCGTTATCGGATATTACGATTGAGTATTCTCGTCCGAGTGCGAAAGGTCGTGTGGTTTACGGTGATGTAGTGCCTTTCGGAAAAGTATGGCGCACCGGTGCTAATTCATCTACAAAAATTACATTTGGTGAAGATGTAAAAGTAGAAGGTATGGATTTAAAAGCCGGAACTTACGCGTTGTATTCTGTTCCTAACAAAGACAGCTGGGATTTAATGTTCTATAAAGATTTAACCTTAGGTGGTGATGTAGCGAATTACAAAAAAGAAAATGAAGTTTTAAAAATCACAGTGAAGCCAAGTGCTTTAACTGAAAAAGTAGAAACTTTCGCTATCAATGTAGCGGAAATGACTGCAAATACTGCTGTTATCGAATTAGTGTGGGAAAAAACACGCGTAGCATTTAAAGTAACCGCTGAAATCGACAGCAAAATCATGAAGACGATTGAGAACACGATCATTAAAGATAATCGTCCGTACTTTGCCGCTGCATCTTATTACTATGAAAACGATAAGGATTTAAAATTAGCAGGGGAGTGGGTTGATAAAGCGATTGCTAACAATCCTAAGGCCTATTGGGTAGTTTTATTAAAAGCAAAAATTCAGTACAAAGCAAAAGATTTAAAAGGTGCAGCGGTAACTGCAGAGCAAGCTAAAACATTAGCAGCTGCTGATCAGGATGACGCTTATGTAAAGCAAGCCGAAAAAATCATTGCAGATTGTAAAAAATAATCTCAAACAATTAAAAAAGAATCCCGCCTTTAAGCGGGATTTTTTATTTGCGTACGTTTATTGAGAATGATCTGAAGAATAAAAGCAATGCCCATCACCAAGGCACAACCTATTACATTGAGCCATAAGAAAGCGGTTAAATCCATAAGCCAGGCATAAATGATAAATGCTTCGGCCAGCAGCGCGGCATAAAACACCGCAATACCCTGAATGTTTTTCATGTAAAATGCTACAAGAAAAATACCAAGTATGGTGCCGTAAAACAAGGATCCTAAAATATTCACGGCTTCAATTAAATTTCCCAGTTTACTGGCGTAAATCGCAACAATCACGCAAAATACGCCCCATAAAATTGTGGCGATGCGTGAGGCGGATAAATACAACTGTTCACTGCCTTCTTTTTTATAGAGACGTTTGTAAAAATCAACCACGGTGGTGGAAGCGAGTGAATTTAAGCCGCTGGCAGTTGATCCCATGGAGGCTAAAAAAATAATGGCGATGAGTAAACCTACAATACCTACTGGTAACTGCTGCGTTACAAAGGTGAGAAAGATGTAATTGGTATCGTTGGTATCGGCTTTCGGATTGTTTTTTTCCATCAGCTTGGTGACTTCATTCCGAATGGCAATTGTTTTTTGATCGGCTTCTTTTACTTTTAGTCCCGCTGCATTTATGGCGTTTTCATCTTTGCTGTGAATGGCTTCAACCAATACATGTAACTCTTTTTGTTTTTCCTGATGCGCGTTGGCATATTGTTGCGTAAGTTCATGGTATTCGTTTTTGTATTCGCTGTTTTCAATGCGGTTGGCTTCCACTTTATTGAAGAAAACCGGCGCGTCATTAAATTGATAGAAAGCAAATACTAATACACCAATAAGCAAAATAAAAAACTGCATCGGAATTTTAATCAGGCCGTTCATCACTAATCCCAAACGACTTTGTGTAATGGAACTTCCGGTTAAATAGCGACCTACTTGCGATTGATCGGTGCCGAAATAAGAGAGTTGCAAAAAGAATCCACCAATAATTCCCGACCAAATATTATAACGGTTGTTTAAATCAAATGTGGTATCAATGGCGTTTAACTTTCCCATTTTTCCGCTAATCGTTAAGGCATCGCCAAAACTTACGTTATCCGGTAATAAATGCACCACCATGAATGCGGCTAAAAACAATCCCGCAAAAATGATGCTCATTTGCAAAAACTGTGTGTAGGAAACCGCTTTTGTTCCGCCATAAACGGTATAGGTGATTACTAAAAATCCATTGGCGATAATGGTGTAAGTAATATCGATGTTTAAAATGGTCGATAAAATAATGGCCGGTGCGTAAATGGTAATTCCCGTTGATAATCCGCGCTGCAACAAAAATAAAAAGGCGGTGAGTGTGCGTGTTTTATTATCGAAACGTTTTTCTAAATATTCGTAAGCCGTAAAAACATTGAGTTTATGAAAAATGGGAATAAACGTAATGCATAACACCACCATGGCTAAAGGCAAACCAAAATAAAATTGCACAAATCGTAAGCCATCACTGTATCCTTGACCGGGTGCCGATAAAAATGTAATGGCGCTGGCTTGCGTGGCCATTACCGATAAACCCACATGGTACCAGGGAAGTTGTCTGTCTGCCAGTAAATACCCATCGATGTTTTTTGCCCCACGACTTTTCCATACACCATAAATTATGATGGATAAAAGTGTGATGCTTAAAACTAACCAATCGATTAAACTCATTTATAAGATTGTGTAAAGAGGTAGAGTAAAAAAATAATTAGTACTAACGAACCAATCACCAATGCATAAACATTGGTCCAGGTTTTTAAAATAGGTGGTTTCTCTTCTTGCTCGCTCATGTTATTTGTTTTGAGGTAAGCTCAATAAATTCACAAACAATCGGTAAGCGCCCGGTATGCCCGCAGGTAATTCACGGAAGAAAGCCAAGCCTGTATACACAAAATTTCCTTTGCCGTGTTTTGCAATGATTAAACTGCCGTCGCTTGGTTTTTCATTAGCATCGTTCATGGCAAAAATTGTTTCATACTGCTTATCAAGTTCGGTTGCGAAATAAATGCCGCGTTCCTGAATCCAGTTTTCAAAATCCTTCGCAGTTATTTTATTGGGTGTGTTTAAAACACTGTGCTTTTCATTGATGAATTTTACTTCAGCTTTTTCATCCGTTACACGGTCGCGGGAAATGGTAAAGGGGTAGGGACCAATTTTCGCTTTAACAGGTCCGATTCGGTTATTGGTGTTGTATTGTACAATCAGATTTCCGCCATTCTTCACGTAATCCATAAGTTTGTTGTAATGAACCTGTAATCGCTCACTTGTGTTATACGCTCTTACGCCCGTTACAATCGCGCTGTACTTCGAAAGATTTTCATTCGTTAAAAGTTCGTCGGACAACACTGTTACATTATACCCAATTTGTTTTAAGCAAGCGGTTACATCATCTCCCGCACCCGGAATGTAAGCAATGTTAGCATCTGTCTTTTTTAAATCAATATAAATTAATCCGGCTTTGGCATTGCTCAAAATGAACTGATAAGGAATGTGATCGTATTCGATACGTTTGATGCTTTTTGAATAGCTTTGGTTATTCACCATTAAAGCCGCTGTTAAGTAACCGTTAGTTACATTCTTTGTTGCCGAAACGGTAGCTTCAACAATGGCTTCATCGCCTTTATTGACTAATTTGAATTCCGGATTAGCAATAGAAATACTCCATCCTTCCGAACCTTTTAATTCCAGTTTACCATTTACATTTGCAGTATTGGCTTTGATGGTCAGAGAAATGGTTTTTGGCTTTGTATCAGTAAACACAAAAACTTTCTCTTGAATGTTTACGGTAACGGGTGGTAATATTTCAAAGGGACGGTAAATTTCTCCTTTTACAGGATCGGTGTATTTGTGAACTAAATTTCTTTCTATTGTTAACGATAAATCTTCAATCGTAATGCCAAAAGTTATTTTGGTTGAGGATTCGTTTTCCGGCTTACCGATTAAATTTTCGTTTTTTACCGTATAAAATCCAATGCTGTGTTCTTCATTCAGCCAATATGGATTAGAGTAGGGAAGTGATTCAGGAAGTTTTTCTTTTCGTTTGAATGTATAGAGGTCGTTTGTTTTTAAAGTTAACTGACAGGTTGTATCGCTTTGGTTTAAATAAGAAATTTTAGTGAGCTTCACATTGCTTTTATTTCGGTTGAGCACTTGAACTGTGAGATTTACCTCTTGTCCCGGAATTCCGATATACTCCGGTGAAAAAGCTTCCAACCATAAACCTGAGCACGCCAATAAGAGCGTTTCAGTTTCCTTTAGTTTTTGTTTTTTCCAATACGAAATTTCGGTATTGCTTTCCGGTAAGGATGAAATTTGTTTATAAATAGCAATAAGCGCATTAAGGCTGTTCTCCGGATTTTGCGGATTAAACTTCGTGATGCAATCATTGATAAGTGATTCAATTTTTTCGAGGCCTTTAAATCGGCCCCAGCTTAAGGATAAGCCTTCCAGTACATCCGACTTCACACTGTCACCTTTTAATAATTTAAAATATTCTATATTAGTGCCGCGTTGTTTAGCAGAGCCAAATCCCTGACTTTTGTGACAAGAGCGACTTTCGGCAGATATTTCACCGTAACTTTTTCCCAGAAGAGGATTAAACAATCCAACATCCACTTTTAATTGATCGGGGGAAGTCGTGTTAGTGCTTCCGAAATTAAATGTATTCCAGAAAATACGTTTTGCTTGCCAGGTTTGTACTTGCGTTAATTGTTCGGGAAAACGTTTTGGGTCGGCTGCCGCATCAAATGCTTCCAATGCGAGTATAGCAGAAGCGGTATGGTGACCGTGACCGCCTTCACCTGTGGTAGGAAAACGACAAATGATAACATCCGGTTTAAACCGGCGAATGGTTAACACCACATCTGCGAGGATGCTGTCTTTACTCCAGAAAGAAAATGTTTCTTCCGGTGTTTTTGAATAGCCGAAATCATTAGCGCGCGTGAAAAATTGTTCGGCGCCATCTACTCTTCGTGCCGCGAGTAATTCCTGTGTTCGTATTAAACCTAATAATTCGCCTTGTTCTTTCCCGATTAAATTTTGACCGCCATCACCGCGTGTAAGCGATAAATAACCTGTTCTTACTTTTTTTTCGTTTGCCAGATAACCTAATAAACGTGTGTTCTCATCATCGGGATGCGCGGCAATGTACAATACACTGCCAATGGTATTTAATTTTTTTAAACCTTGAATGATTTCAGAAGAGTTTAACGTGTTGTTTTGCGAGAGAATGGGTTGAATTCTAAAAACAAGCAGGTGCAGAACAAGTATAATGGAGTTTAACTTCATAGTTTTAACAAGATTTTTGAAATGGATAAAAGCGGATGCCAAGCTCATGTGAAACGGTTTATACCTTTATTTTTAATTGTTTAACAAGGTTTCAAATGAATTGTTTGCTTATTAACGACATTGCTAAAAGTAAAAATAAACAATATAGTGAAATCCTACAATCCCGAAAAATTTAGCCAGGTTTTCATTTCACATAGATTGTTAATTATTGGGGTATTATTTCGGTAACTTTATATTACCTTTGCATTATTGTAAGTATGAAAAAACTACTCACCTTATCACTGTTAATTTTTGTCGGCTCGCTAGTGGCACAAACCACCGATGCGCAAGGCCGTAAACAAGGCTATTGGAAAAAAATGGATGAGAAAACGCAGAAGTTGATTTATGAAGGGATGTTTAAGGATGATAAGCCGCAAGGAGTTTTTAAATACTATTACCCTTTAATGGACAGCGTTCGCGCCTTGGTGGATTATAAGAAAGATGGTAAATACGCGTATGCTAAATTATTTCACCCTAACGGAAAATTAATGGCCAAGGGAAAATATTTAGGCGAAAGCATTAAAGATTCCGTTTGGACATATTATGATGATTTGGGTGTCATGATGTCGAAAGAGAATTATAAGAATGGAAAGAAGGAGGGAAAGCAATTTGTCTATTTACCTAACGGAAAAACAGCAGAGGAAAGAAATTTTAAGGATGGAGTGGAGCATGGCGCTTTTAAGCAATATTACGATGGTGTAAAATTAAAAGCCGACGGTAATTTTATAAATGGAAAGCAAGAAGGAAAGATGACGTATTTCTATCCTAACGGCATAGCGGCAGCTACCGGGTTTTATAAGAACGGTATGCGTAATGGTCCGTGGATTTATAAGGACAAAGAAGGAAAAGTGACAGAGAAAGAATTGTATGAATATGGTCAGATAGCGGATAAGAAAACTACAGACGCGTTTTTTGATAAGAACAAAGTAAAGGATACTCCAGCTCCTAAATCTGGCGAACAAAAACCGGCAAACAAGAAGAAATAATTTTATTTCTTAAAAATTAATCATGAGCAAACACGGAAAAGTATTGGTAGCGATGAGCGGTGGAATTGATAGTTCCGTTGCGGCCATGATGTTGCATGAACAAGGTTATGAAGTGGTAGGTATTACCATGAAAACCTGGGATTATGAAACATCGGGAGGCAGTAAGCGTGAAACCGGTTGTTGTAGTTTAGATAGCATCAACGACGCGCGTGCTATTGCCGTGAATTTCGGTTTTCCGCATTATATTTTAGATATCAGAGGAGAATTTGGTGATCACATCATCAATAATTTTGTGGAGGAATACTTAGCGGGACGAACACCTAATCCTTGTGTATTATGTAACACCCATATTAAGTGGGAAGCATTACTCAAGCGTGCCGATATGTTAGATTGTGAATTTATCGCTACCGGACATTACGCGCAATTACGTGATGAAAATGAACGTCGCGTTATTTATAAAGGCGTGGATGAAAACAAAGATCAAACCTATGTGTTGTGGGGATTGTCACAAGAGAGTTTAAAACGTACTTTTTTCCCATTGGGAGGGTACAAAAAACCGGAGATAAAACAAATGGCAAAAGACGCGGGTTTTATCGACTTAGCGAATAAAAGCGAGAGCTACGATATTTGTTTTGTACCGAATAACGATTACCGTTCTTTCTTAAAACATCGTTTGCCGGATTTAGAGGCCAAAGTGGAAGGTGGTAACTATGTGTACAAGGGGAAGACCGTTGGAAAGCACAGAGGTTATCCTTTTTATACCATTGGTCAACGTAAAGGCTTAGACATTGCTTTGGGTGATCCTGTTTTTGTGAAGGAAATTATTCCGGAAACAAACACGATTGTGTTAGGCGATAAAAATGATTTGGAAGAAATGCAGCTAATGGTGCGTGACTTTAATCTTATTAAGTACGCTTCCTTGCCGGATGATTTTGTGGGATTAACAAAGATCCGTTATAAAGACGCGGGCACATTAGCTACCATTAATACAAGTGGCGATAAATTAGATGTGGTGTTTCATGCGCCGGTTACAGGTGTAGCACCCGGACAAAGCGCGGTGATTTACGAAGGAAATGATTTAGTGGGTGGTGGATTTATAGATAGGAAGAAATACATTTAAATAAAAAGCCCCGGTAATCCGGGGCTTTTTGTTTACTAACTTAGTTGCTTCTTAGTTCTAAATAATATCTGTTTGTTTGATATAGCGTTAAAATTAGTTTTCTGTTAGAAAACCTTTGTATCTTCCATTTAGCTTTGATACCTTCTGGTAAAAAAACATTTCTTTGACAGTTTTGTGTATTAAGGCTCACGCAAGAGTCCTTCGTTGAGTTTTTGTTATACTTTAAAGACGTGGTTTCTACAACCTCAAAATTTTCATCGTTGTCAGTAAAATTAGCTTGTAAGGAATAAAATCGATTTGTACAATGTGGCATTCCGGAATACTTACTTGGATGCATAGCCAAAAAGAAATTTTCCTTAAATTCTGAATAATTACCAAAGTTTATTAGTTCTGTTGAATCTATATCATTAACTTCATATTTAATTAATCGCCAATGTCGATTATTGTTTGATAATTTTTCGTCTATATTTCTAAAGATACCACCTTTGTTACAAGAAAATAAAAGAATTGAAACAGTAAAATATAAGGATATCTTCATGTTAAAACTACTTTATCACAATTACTTTCTCTCTGAAAGTTCTTCCGCTTAAGAAATAAATTCCGTTTTCCAATCCGCTAATTTCAACTCGGTAATCATTACTCTTATCCAGTTGTATGACGCGTACTTGTTGTCCGATGTCATTGTATAAAAACAATGTTTCCTCTTTCTCTCCGAAAATAATGAAATGCCCGTTACTTGGATTTGGAAAATATTTTACCGTGCCTTTGGTTGGTGTTAATTCATCTACACCACTCGTTGTGCACCATGTAATATTTACAGAAACCACACCTGCATTTAAATCAATATAAGGCGAAGAGGAAGGAGGCGTTAAATCACAGAATTTAAAGTTGCCTTTCATGTGGCCGCTGTTAGCTGATGTATCGCTTACGGTAAATGTTCCGGTGTTAGTGCCTTTAATAGTATCAGTATTGTACCAGCTGTCTAAAACCACCACATTTCCTCTGTTATCAAATCTAGCTGTGTTACCGGGCGTATAATTGTGAAAGTTTTTCGTTAAACGTACTTGTGCTCCAATTTGATTGGTAAATAAAACTTTATTCCACATGCTGCCTGTCATCACTAAAGAATCAACATTTGAATACGTTCCGTCATTAGTAAATGCATATCCACCATGGTAATTGTTATTGTTAAATGTTCCGCGGTTGGTGCTCCAGGTTACATTAATTCTTCCGCTATTGGATAAGGTTGCTCCCGGACCGTTAGTTAAACTATCGCCAATAATTTTTCCGTTAGCTGTATTTAAAAAATTAGCTGCCATATACATGCTGTCCATTGTAATCGTTCCATTATTGGTATAGGTTACTGAATTAGTCATGGCACTTACCGTAAAGCTTCCGTTATTGGAGTTTGTTCCTCCGGTTAATAATAAATATCTGAAATTTGCTTTGCCGTTATTTACAAAAGAACCTCCACTGAACCATAAATCGCGATTAGCACTGGCGTCTTGCATTAAGGCGCCGCTGTTATTGATGGTAACGCCTCCCGCCGTAAAACTCATACTGGTGTTTAAAGTTACCGTGTGATTAATAGTAACCGCATGTCCCATTAATGGTACACAGGTACAATTCCATGTTAATGGGTTTGTCCAGTTACCGTTGGTAATACTTGTAGCGGTTTGCGATTTAAAAGATGCTGATAAAAAAATCAGAACGAAGGATAGAGAAAAGTAAAGCTGTTTCATGTTTTGAATTTTGTTAAACAAATATAAGATAATAAGTGTTAATCCCAAATGTGATATAAATCAAATGATTAGTATTCATATTTAATCCACTGTTAAGAAAGATATAATCCATAAATTTGTCCTATGATTAATATAGAACCACCAAAGGAGATCATTCATCATTCGTCGGTATCGCCTGCTTTAAAAAGCATTGCCGATAAAGTATTTAATGGCGAGCGCATTACTTTTGATGAAGGCGTTACATTGTACAAAGAAGGCAGCTTAAGTTTTTTAGGAACTCTAGCCAATTTTGTGAGGGAGAAAAAAAGCGGCGATAAGGTTTTTTTTAATCGCAACTTTCACGTAGAGCCAACCAATATTTGTGTGTATTCCTGTGCGTTTTGTTCTTACTCACGTTTAATTAAGCAGCGCGAGCAAGGTTGGGAACTAAGCGTTGATCAAATTTTGGATATCATAAAAAAATACGACGGACAACCGGTAACCGAAGTGCATATTACTGGAGGTGTTGTTCCTAAGCAGGATTTCGCTTATTACACTGAGTTATTCAGAAGAATAAAACAACATCGTCCGGATTTACACATTAAAGCTTTAACACCGGTAGAGTATCATTACATTTTCAAAAAGGCGAAAATGACGTATGAAGAGGGAATGAAAGCTATGATGGAAGCAGGGTTAGATAGTATGCCGGGTGGTGGTGCCGAAATATTTGATAAAGACATTCGCGATAAAATTGCCGGAGGAAAATGTAGCGCCGAAGAATGGTTAGAAATTCATGAAGTGTGGCATAAATTAGGAAGACATTCTAATGCAACGATGTTGTATGGTCATATCGAAACTTTTGAGCACAGAATTGATCATATGGAACGTTTACGTCAATTACAGGATAAAACCAATGGCTTTAATGCATTTATTCCGCTTAAATTTCGTAATAAGGAAAATCAAATGAGCGATGTTCCTGAAGTTTCTGTTATAGAAGATTTGCGTAATTACGCGGTAGCAAGAATTTATTTGGATAATTTTCCGCATATCAAAGCTTATTGGGCCATGATTGGAAGAAATACAGCGCAACTCGCATTAAACTTTGGTGCGGATGATTTGGATGGTACAATTGATGACACCACTAAAATTTATAGCATGGCCGGTGCTGAGGAGCAATCTCCAAAACTTACGACACAACAATTAGTAGAATTAATCAAAGGAGTGGGGAAGCGTCCGGTTGAACGTGATACTCTTTACGGAATTGTTAAAGATTATTCTGAAACAACTTTCACAAACAATTAAATATTACTTTTGTCGACTTTATAAATTACTATGAAAAAATTAGCCGTATTATTTTTATTTGTGAGCTTTGGAATGCAAGCTCAAACAGAAGCAAAAAAGGATACTTCGTATTGGAAGAAAAGCGGATTCTTTGGATTGAATTTGGCGCAAACATCAGTGAGTAACTGGACCGGTGGCGGAGAAAACAATATTGCATTTTCAGGTTTGTTGAACTTAGAAGCTAATTATAAAAAGGATAAGCACGAATGGGTAAACCGATTCGATGGTCAGTATGGTATTGTAAAAATGGGTAATGCAAAAATTTGGCAGAAGAACGTTGACCAAATGTTCGCGATGAGCAAGTATAGCTTGTATGCGTTTAAAAAATATTGGTTTTATACTTTAATGGCCGATTTCCGTTCACAATTTTCGGATGGGTATAAATATTTTGATGATACGTTAAAAGTAGCTGTATCGCGTTTTGCATCGCCTGCATATATTCAGTTAGCATTAGGTTTAGACTTTAAACCGGCTGATTACTTTGTAGCAACGATTTCACCGGTAGCGGGTAAGGTTACAATGGTAACTGACCAGAATTTAGCAAATGCAGGTGAATTTGGTGTAGAGAAGGCTAAATACGATACTGCAGGCGTATTAGTAACACCGGGCCATAAATTCCGCTATGAGTTTGGGGGAAGACTTACTTTAAAGTTTAAGAAGGATCTTACTAAGCAATTGAGCTTAGATACTTACGCCGATTTTTTCTCTAATTACATGAAAGATCCACAAAACATAGATGTGGTATGGAATACTTTAGTAACATTGAAAATTACCAAGTTTTTTACAGCGACATTATCAACCAAGTTTTTATATGATCACGACGTAACCATTAAATACGATTGGAATAACGACGGAAAATTCGATCACAAAAACGATATTTTTGGTCCGCGTGCGCAAGTAATGAGTGTATACGGAATCGGATTTGGATACAAGTTTTAATTAAGTATAAAAAATTAAGTAAACGGATTTTCAGCAATGGAAATCCGTTTTTTTTTTAATCAATACCCTCCAGCCATCGGCTCAAGAAGCAATCTTGCACCTGATAATAACGGCCTTTTTCATCACGGGAAGCGATTACCATTTCTTTTTGTATAAGTGCATCAAGCGCGCGTTGAACGTTAGCAGGTGTTCCAATTTTATGTTCGCTTAGAAACTGTTTGGCTGTGGGGTGATAGACTTTTTCTTCTTTTGCGATAGCCTTCAATAAAATCCATTGCACCGGCGACAGAAGATTACGGTAGATATAGAAGGAGCTTTCATTTTCTGAAAGAATTTGTCCGCATTCATCGTGTACGTTTTCCAATTCAATTTCTTTATGTGCATTAAAAAAAATGCGTTTGCATAAAAATTGTGTATAATGCGTGTGGCAACGTGTCCAATCCAAAATAAAATCAATAGCCTCTTCGCTGATGGATTGTCCGTTGTTGTTAAACAACCAACCAATAAACATATTGTAATTCGTAGGTTTGATTGGGTTAAGCTGGATAAGGTCGGAGTTCGCGAAAAAAGTTTGGGTTTCGTTACCGGCAAGTTCGTTGAGAGCAAACTCATTGCTGCAGCAAAAAATGAAATTGATGCGTTTGAGTTTCTGAATGCTGTTTTGAAATAGTTGTAAAAAATCTTTATCGGGGTAATTAATGATTTGTTGAAAATCATCAATCACAATAAGTATTTTTTTATTGAGTTTATCGAGTGATTCGAGAACGGTGAGGAGTAATTGAGGACTTGAGCGATTAATGAGTAAATCAATGTTGTTGGATTTAATTTCTCTGAATTCTTTAACGATTTCCTGTAAAAGCAATTCGCTAAACTCGTCTATAGTAGAAGAAGCGTTTATATTAGCATATATACAATGGCGGTTGTTTTCGTTTTCGATGTGGCGTATAAACTGTTTAACCAAAGTGGTTTTACCAATTTGCCGCATGCCCAGTAAAATTGTATTCAGGTCCATTTGGGTGTTATTAAGGAGTTGTTTAAACTCTTCATCCCTCGGACAGAATTCGGCAGCGGGATTAAAATCGCCGGTATGGAAAGGATTTGGCATTACGTTGTGTTAAGAACCGCAAATATAAACATATTATATTATACATGATGTATAAATATATCGCTAAAACGTTTTAATTAAAAGTTCTTATTTCAAGCAATTACAAATCCTGCTTGCATTTTTTATAACTGTAAATCAAGTACATATAAAATAAAAGCCGATTTCTAAAATTATTTCAGATTTTTAGGTAAAATATTCTTGAAATTCTATTGTCACATTCAATTAATTATCTATCTTTGCCGTCCCTAATTTTAGGGAGGGGTATTTTCCCCAATGAAATTAAGAAGTAATTAAAGGTTTTAAAATGCCAACAATACAACAATTAGTAAGAAAAGGTCGCCATAAGGCACCTAACAAGAGCAAGTCGGCTGCATTGGATTCTTGTCCGCAGCGTCGTGGAGTTTGTACTCGTGTGTACACAACTACTCCTAAGAAGCCAAACTCAGCTATGCGTAAGGTAGCTAAGGTTCGTTTAACCAATAAGCAAGAGGTAATTGCTTACATTCCGGGAGAAGGTCACAATTTACAAGAGCACAGTATCGTATTAGTACGTGGTGGTCGTGTGAAGGATTTACCGGGTGTACGTTACCATATTGTACGTGGTACTTTAGATACTGCAGGTGTAGAAGGTCGTAAACAACAACGTTCTAAATACGGAACTAAGCGTCCTAAAGCGGGTGCTGCTGCTCCGGCTGCAAAAGGAAAAAAATAATATTTAAGTAAAAGACTATAATAAAATGAGAAAGTCAAAAGCTAAAAAAAGAGTATTGTTACCGGATCCAATTTTTAATGATGTAATGGTAACCCGCTTTTTAAATAACTTAATGTACGATGGTAAAAAGAATACCGCTTCTAAAATTTTCCACGAAGCTATAGGTATCGTTGCTAAACGTACAAGCGAAGATGGTTTAGAGGTTTGGAAAAAGGCAATCGCTAACGTAACGCCTCAAGTTGAAGTTCGTTCACGTCGTGTGGGTGGTGCAACTTTCCAGATTCCTTCTGAAATCCGTCCTGACCGCAAAATTTCTATGGCTATGAAATGGTTAATCTCTTACTCTCGTAAGCGTAACGAAAAATCAATGGCTCAGAAATTAGCTGGTGAAATCGTTGCAGCTTCTAAAGAAGAAGGTGCAGCTTTCAAAAAGAAAGAAGATACTCACAAAATGGCGGAAGCCAATAAAGCATTCTCACACTTCAGATTCTAATATAAAATGAGCGATTTAAAATATACAAGAAATATTGGTATTGCAGCCCACATTGATGCGGGTAAAACTACAACTACCGAGCGTATCCTTTACTATACTGGTGTAAACCATAAAATAGGTGAGGTACACGATGGTGCTGCTACTATGGACTGGATGGTTCAGGAGCAAGAGCGCGGTATTACTATTACTTCTGCTGCTACAACTTGTTTCTGGAATTACAGAGACAATAAATACAAAATTAACATTATCGATACTCCGGGTCACGTTGACTTTACCGTTGAGGTGAACCGTTCTTTACGTATCCTAGACGGATTAGTTTTCTTATTCTCTGCTGTTGATGGTGTAGAACCTCAATCAGAAACTAACTGGCGTTTAGCTGACGGTTACAATGTAACTCGTATCGGTTTCGTAAATAAAATGGACCGCCAGGGTGCTGACTTCTTAAACGTTGTTAAGCAAACAAAAGAAATTTTAGGTGGTAACGCAGTTCCTTTACAATTACCAATCGGTTCTGAAGATAACTTCAAAGGTGTAGTTGACTTAATCAACAACCGTGGAATGGTGTGGAATGAGCATGATAAAGGTATGACTTATGAAGTTGTTCCAATTCCTGCTGACATGGTGGATGAAGTAAATCATTGGAGAGAGAAAATGCTTGAAGCAGTTTCTGAATTCGATGATAAAATCATGGAGAAGTTTTTCGATGCTCCGGATACTATCACTGAGCGTGAAGTACTAGATGCATTACGTAAAGCTTGCGTAGCTAACAAAATCGTTCCAATGGTTTGTGGTTCATCTTTCAAAAACAAAGGTGTTCAAACCATGTTAGACTTAGTAATGGAATTAATGCCTTCTCCATTAGATAAGGAAAATATTAAAGGTACAAATCCTGATACAGGTGAAGAGGTAGTACGTAAACCAGACGCAAAAGATCCTTTCACTGCTTTAGCATTTAAAATTGCAACTGACCCATTCGTAGGTCGTCTTTGTTTCTTCCGTGCTTATTCCGGACGCTTAGATGCAGGTTCTTATGTGTTAAATACTCGTTCAGGTAATAAAGAGCGTATTTCTCGTATCTTCCAAATGCATGCTAACAAACAAAACCCAATCGAGTTTATCGAGGCTGGTGATATTGGTGCAGCAGTTGGTTTCAAGGATATTAAAACAGGTGATACTTTATGCGATGAGAAGAATCCAATCGTGTTAGAAGCGATGAACTTCCCAGAGCCGGTAATCGGTGTTGCTATTGAGCCAAAAACTCAAGGTGACTTAGACCGTTTAGGTGTTGCATTAAATAAATTAGCTGAAGAGGATCCAACTTTCCGTGTTAAAACGGATGAAGATTCAGGACAAACTATCATCAGCGGTATGGGTGAGCTTCACTTAGAAATTATCGTTGACCGTTTACGTCGTGAGTTTAAAGTGGAAGTTAACCAAGGTGCTCCTCAGGTAGCATACAAAGAGGCAGTAACAGGTACAGTTGAACACCGTGAGGTTTATAAGAAACAAACCGGTGGTCGTGGTAAATTCGCTGATATTAAAGTTGAATTAGGTCCTGTTGATGCAGACTTCGATAACTCTAAATCTGATTTACAATTCGTAAATGAAATTACAGGTGGTAACATTCCTCGCGAATTTATTCCTGCAGTTGAAAAAGGATTTAAAGCTTCATTAAACAATGGTGTATTAGCAGGATATCCGTTAGTAGGATTGAAAGTTGTGTTAACTGACGGTTCTTACCACGCGGTTGACTCTGATGCATTATCGTTTGAGATTTGTGCTCGTAACGCTTTCCGTGAAGCGTTAGGAAAATGTAAGCCGGTGTTATTAGAGCCAATCATGAAGATTGAAGTAATTACTCCTGAGCAAAACATGGGTGATGTGGTAGGTGACTTAAACCGTCGTCGTGGCCAAATCGAAGGTATGGATAGCAAAGGAACTTCACAGGTAGTAAAAGCAAAAGTTCCATTATCTGAAATGTTTGGTTACGTTACTCAATTACGTACGTTAACTTCAGGTCGTGCATCTTCAACAATGGAGTTTTCTCACTACTCAGAAACACCAAACAATATCGCAGCTGATGTAATTGCAAAAGCTAAAGGAAAAGCAGAAAAAGTTTAATAATTAGGATTTTGATATAAAATGAGCCAAAGAATCAGAATAAAACTAAAATCATACGATTTCAACTTAGTTGATAAGTCAGCAGAGAAAATCGTTAAGACTGTAAAATCTACAGGTGCTGTAGTAAATGGTCCAATTCCATTGCCTACTCACAAGCGTATTTTCACAGTATTAAAATCGCCACACGTTAACAAGAAAGCACGTGATCAGTTCGAATTATGCTCTTACAAGCGTTTATTAGACATCTACAGCTCTTCTTCTAAAACTGTTGATGCGTTAATGAAACTTGAATTACCTAGCGGTGTTGAGGTTGAAATTAAGGTTTAACAGAGGTAGGCGAATAAAGATTATATAATAATTAAGAATAATAAATAAAAACAAAATAAAATGTCTGGAATAATTGGTAAAAAAATCGGAATGACCAGTTTCTTCGATGCCAATGGTAAGTATGTACCATGCACAGTAATTGAAGCGGGTCCTTGCGTTGTGACGCAAGTAAAAACCAATGAGAAAGACGGATATTCAGCTTTACAACTATCATTCGACGAGAAGAAAGAAAAAAACACATCGTCAGCAATGAAGGGGCACTTTGCATTAGCAAAAACAACTCCAAAGCGTAAAGTAGTTGAGTTCCGTTCTTTTGAGGAAGCAAAAAATTTAGGTGATGTTATCACTGTTGACTTATTCGTAGAAGGCGATTTCGTTGATGTGGTTGGTACATCAAAAGGTAAAGGTTTTCAAGGTGTAGTAAAGCGTCATGGCTTTAGCGGTGTTGGTGGAAGTTCACACGGTCAGCACGATCGTCAAAGAGCTCCTGGTTCATTAGGTGCATCATCAGATCCTTCACGCGTATTACCTGGTAAACGCATGGGTGGTAGAACAGGTGGTAACCGTAAGAAAGTTCAAAACCTTGAAGTAGTAAAAATAATGGCAGACAAGAATGTAATCCTGATAAAAGGTTCTGTTCCTGGTGCTAAGGGGTCTTACGTTTTAATTGAGAAGTAATCATGCAAGTAGAAGTATTAAACATAAGCGGCAAAAAGACAGCTAAGAAAGTTGAATTAACTGATTCAATCTTCGGTGCTGAGCCAAATGATCATAGTATTTATCTTGATGTTAAGCATTATTTAGCTAACCAACGTCAGGGTACACATAAATCAAAAGAACGTGCTGAAATCGCTCGTACAACTAAAAAGTTGAAGCGTCAAAAAGGTACCGGTGGTGCTCGTGCAGGTTCTATGAAATCGCCATTATTTATTGGTGGTGGCCGCGCATTTGGTCCACGTCCTCGCGATTACTCTTTCAAATTAAATAAAAAGGTAAAAGCTTTAGCACGTATCTCTGCTTTAACTTATAAAGCAAAAGATAATGCTATCACAGTGTTAGAAGATTTCTCTTTCGAGGCTCCAAAAACTAAGAGCTACATCGATTTGATGAAAAACTTAAACATGACTGATAAGAAGACTTTATTAGTATTAGGTACTGCAAATAGTAACGTGTATTTATCATCTCGTAATCTTCCAAAGGCGAAGGTTGTTAACGCAGCTGATTTGAACACTTACGATATTTTAAATGCCGAGAACGTAATCTTATCTGAGAGCTCAGTAAAAGTTATTGAAACAATTTTAAATAAGTAAAATGGGAATTTTAGTTAAGCCTATCATCACTGAAAAAATGACTGCACAAGCCGAAAAATTAAATCGCTATGGCTTTGTTGTGGATAAAACGGCTAATAAATTAGAGATTAAAGATGCGGTAGAAAAAATGTACAATGTTAAAGTTGCTTCAGTAAACACTCAGCAATACATTGGAAAAGTGAAGGTGCGTAACACAACACGCGGTATGGCTGTTGGTCGCGTAAGCCGTCACAAAAAAGCTATCGTTACTTTAAAACAAGGCGAGGTAATTGATTTTTACGCTAGTATTTAATTAAGAAAAACGAATTACAATGGGATTAAAAAAATTCAGACCGCTAACTCCTAGCTTACGCTTCAAAATAGCGTCAGACAACTCTGATATTACTACTGATAAACCTGAAAAGAGTTTAGTTACCAGTACAAAATCGAGTGGAGGCCGTAACAATACAGGTAAAATGACAATGCGCTATATTGGCGGTGGTCATAAAAAACAATACCGTATTATAGATTTCAAACGTGAAAAAGACGGAATCGAAGGAACAGTTAAAACTGTTGAGTACGATCCAAACCGTACTGCACGTATTGCATTAGTTGTTTACAAAGATGGTGAGAAGCGTTATATCATCGCTCCACAAGGCTTAAAAGTTGGACAAAAAGTTATGTCCGGTTCAAAAGCTACTCCTGAAGTTGGAAACACTTTGTTTTTATCAGATGTTCCATTAGGTACAATCATTCATAACATTGAGTTACGTCCGGGTCAAGGTGCAGCATTAGCTCGCAGCGCCGGTTCTTATGCTCAGTTAACTGCTCGTGAAGGAAAATACGCAGTGTTGCGTATGCCTTCAGGTGAATTACGTATGATTTTGATTACATGTAAAGCTACCATCGGTGCTGTATCTAATCCTGATCATAACTTAGAAGTTCACGGTAAAGCAGGTCGTAAACGTTGGTTAGGTGTACGTCCGCGTACAAGGCCAGTGGCAATGAACCCGGTTGATCATCCAATGGGTGGTGGTGAAGGTCGTGCTTCAGGTGGTCACCCACGTTCACGTAAGGGCTTACCAGCAAAAGGCTTTAAGACTCGTTACAAGTCAAAAGCTTCTAACAAACACATTATTGAAAGAAGAAAAAAATAATTAATTAACGTTTAATGGTGGCGAGCTAGCCTCGACATTCAAAACCAAAAAAAAATAACAATGGCAAGATCATTAAAAAAAGGACCCTTTATCGACCACAATTTGGCTGGTAAAGTTGACAAAATGAACGCTGGCGGAAAGAAGTCGGTTATTAAAACCTGGGCTCGTCGCTCAACTATTCCACCAGAATTTGTAGGACATACATTTGCAGTACATAACGGTGCAAAATTTATTCCGGTTTATGTAACTGAAAACATGGTAGGACATAAATTAGGAGAATTTGCTCCAACGCGTGTGTTTAAAGGACATGCCGGTCACAATAAAGGAGCTGCAGCTGCAAAAAAATAATTATTAAGTATTAAGATAAATTTCCATGGGAAAAAGAAAAAGATTAGTAGCGGACAAGCGTAAAGAGGCGAACAAAACAACTTATTTCGCCAAATTAAACAATTGTCCAACATCACCTCGTAAAATGCGCCAAGTGGCCGATTTAGTAAGAGGTATGGATGTATACAAAGCTTTAAGCGTATTAAAATTCAATACCCGCGAAGCATCAGGTCGTTTAGAAAAATTATTGAAGTCTGCCATTGCTAATTATGAAGCAAAAACAGGTCAGCGTCCTGACGATGATACATTGTTTGTAAAAGAAATTATGGTTGACAGCGCTATGGCTGTGAAACGTTTACGCACAGCGCCTCAAGGCCGCGGATATCGTATCAGAAAGCGTTCTAATCACGTAACTTTAGTAATTGACACAAAAAATTAAAAAATAAGAAATGGGACAAAAAGTTAATCCGATAGGTATTCGTTTAGGCATCGTTAAGGGCTGGGATTCTAACTGGTTTGGAGGTAAAGATTACTCTGACAAATTAGTTGAAGACGAAAAAATCAGAACCTATTTAAAAGCTCGTTTAGCAAAAGGAAGTATTTCTAAAATTGTTATCGAGAGAACATTAAAGTTAGTTACTGTAACTATCAATACAGCTCGTCCGGGTATCATCATCGGTAAGGGAGGTAAAGAAGTTGATAAGTTGAAAGAAGAGTTAAAGAAATTAACTAAGAAAGAAGTTCAAATCAACATCTTCGAAATTAAGCGTCCTGAATTAGATGCACGCTTAGTTGCTGATAGCATTGCTCGCCAGATTGAAGGACGTATCTCTTTCCGTCGTGCCGCTAAAATGGCAATGGCTTCTACAATGCGTATGGGCGCCGAAGGTATCAAGATAAAAGTTTCCGGCCGTTTGGGCGGTGCCGAGATGGCTCGTACAGAAGGTTACAAAGAAGGGCGTACTCCGTTACATACGCTTCGTGCCGATATCGACTATGCAGTTGCTGAAGCACACACTTCTTATGGCCGTATTGGTGTAAAAGTTTGGATTTGCAATGGTGAGGTTTATGGTAAGCGCGATTTATCGCCTAACATTGGTCTTGCAAAAGAGAAAAAAGGTCCGGCTACGCCAAAATTCGGTGGTGGAAAGAAAAAGGGTAAGAGAGAAGACAAGTAATAGAGCAAAGCTTTATTAAAAAATTAAAAAAGGTTTAATAAATAAAGAGTTTATAAAATGTTACAACCAAAAAGAACGAAGTTCAGGAAATCGCAAAAAATGAAAATGAAAGGCAACGCCAAGCGTGGCGATCAATTAGCCTTTGGTTCATTTGGTATTAAAGCTCAAGAAGGCTGCTGGGTAACAGCTCGTCAAATTGAAGCTGCTCGTATCGCCATCACACGTTTTATGAAACGTGAAGGTCAGGTATGGATTCGCGTGTTCCCTGATAAACCAATCACTCGCAAACCGGCTGAGGTACGTATGGGTAAAGGTAAAGGTGCTCCAGAATATTGGGTAGCTCCTGTTAAACCAGGCCGTATTTTATTTGAGGCAGAAGGTGTACCAATGGATGTTGCTAAGGAAGCATTACGTTTGGCAGCACAAAAGTTACCGGTAGTTACCAAATTTGTAGTAAGAAGAGATTACACTGCTAACGAAGCATAAAACGAAGCAAAATGAAAAACAAAGACATTATGGCTTTATCCGATGCAGAATTATTGGATAAAATTAAAGAAGAAAAAGCCGCATTAGGCAAATTAAAAGTGAATCACAATGTTTCTCCAATCGAGAATCCAATTACGATTCGTAATGCGCGCAAAA
Organism: Bacteroidota bacterium; assembly: GCA_017303905.1. Taxonomy (NCBI): domain Bacteria; kingdom Pseudomonadati; phylum Bacteroidota; species Bacteroidota bacterium. Next base: position 159,624 of record JAFLBH010000004.1, on the reverse strand, counting down.
CAATTGCCCGTTTGGCAACTGAAGCAACAAAACGTAAAAAAGCATCAAAATAATTAAGCTTTACCTAAAATGGAAAGAAATTTAAGAAAAGAAAAAACCGGTGTTGTTACCAGCAATAAAATGAATAAATCTATTGTTGTGGCAGTAATGCGTAAAGTAAAACACCCGAAGTACGGTAAATTCGTAAACAAAACTTCTAAGTTCGTTGCACACGACGAGAAAAACGAATGCAGTATTGGCGATACCGTTCGTATTATGGAAACACGTCCGTTAAGCAAAACCAAAAACTGGCGCTTAGTTGAAATAATTGAAAAAGTAAAATAATTTATTGGTTATATCTTAAAAATTAAATTAAAATGATACAAAACGAATCAAGATTAACCGTAGCCGATAACAGCGGTGCTAAAGAGGTACTGGTTATTCGTGTATTAGGTGGTACTCGTAAGCGTTACGCTTCAATTGGCGATAAAGTGGTAGTTACCGTTAAGCATGCTTTACCTTCAGGAAACGTAAAAAAAGGTACAGTTAGTAAAGCTGTAATCGTTAGAACAAGAAAAGAAATCCGTCGTAATGATGGTTCTTATATCCGTTTCGATGATAACGCAGTTGTGTTGTTAAACAACACCGATGAAATTCGCGGTACCCGTATTTTCGGTCCGGTAGCTCGTGAATTACGCGATAAACAATTTATGAAAATTATATCATTAGCACCAGAAGTGCTTTAAACAATAGTTGAGGTCATGTCAAAATTAAAATTAAAAAAAGGTGATACTGTAAGAGTGATTTCCGGAGAGGCGAGAGGCCAGGAAGGTAAAATCATTTCTATCGACACGAAAAAATCACGTGTATTGGTAGAAGGTGTTAATATGATTAGCAAGCACAGTAAACCAAACGCTAAAAATCCTAATGGTGGTATCACTAAGCAGGAAGGTTCAATCCACATTTCAAACGTAATGTTTGTTGAAGGTGGCAAAACAACCCGTATTGGTCGTCAGGTTGACGAAAAAACAAAGAAAATAGTACGTATCTCTAAAAAAACTAAGGAGGTAATTAAATAATGGCAACAAAAACGTATCAACCAAGATTAAAGAGCAAATACAGCTCTGAAATTGTAAATAATTTAAAAAATCAATTTCAGTATAAAACTGTAATGCAAGTTCCGAAATTGGAAAAAATCTGTATTAACCAAGGTATTGGTGATGCAGTATCGGATAAAAAAATGATTGAAGCGGCATTGAAAGAAATGACCACAATTACCGGTCAAAAAGCAGTGCCTACTCACTCTACAAAAGATATCTCAAACTTTAAATTACGTAAGGGTGTTGCCATTGGTGTACGCGTTACATTACGTGGCGATAAAATGTATGAGTTCCTAGATAGATTAGTAGCTTCAGCATTACCTCGTATCCGTGATTTTAAAGGTATCAACAATAAAGGTTTTGATGGTCGTGGTAACTATACATTAGGTATCACCGAGCAAATTATCTTCCCTGAAATTGATATCGATAAAGTAACAAAAATCAATGGTATGGATATTACTTTCGTTACATCAGCTCCAACTGATAAGGAAGCTATGGCATTGTTAACTGAATTTGGATTACCATTTAAAAAATAATATAAGCTAAAAGATGGCAAAAGAATCAATGAAGGCCCGTGAGGCCAAACGTAAAAAGTTAGCGGAAAAATACGCAGCTAAACGTGAAGAACTAAAAAAGGCTGGAAACTACGATGCTTTACAAAAGCTTCCTAAAAATTCATGTCCGGTTAGAGGTCGTAACCGTTGTAAATTAACGGGCCGTCCGCGCGGTTATATGCGTCAATTCGGTGTAAGCCGTGTTACATTCCGCGAAATGGTTTTATTTGGTTTAATCCCTGGTTTAACCAAATCTAGCTGGTAATAAAAAGAGTATTAATATAATTATCCTGCGTGCGGGATAACATATAAAACAAATAAAAATGACAGATTCAATATCAGATTACCTAACACGCGTAAGAAACGCGATTAAGGCCAACCACAGAATTGTAGAAGTTCCTGCTTCTAATTTGAAAAAAGAAATTACAAAAATTCTTTTCGAAAAAGGTTATATCCTAAACTATAAGTTTGAGGAAAACGATAAAAAACAGGGTACAATTAAAATCGCATTAAAATACCATCCGGTAACTAAGATTTCAGCGATCCGATCATTAGATCGTATCTCTTCTCCGGGTTTACGTAAGTATACAGGTGCTGCATCAATGCCACGTGTATTAAACGGAATGGGTATCGCTATCATTTCTACTTCTAAAGGTGTAATGACTGATAAAGAAGCTAAGAATCAAAATGTGGGCGGCGAAGTTTTATGTTATGTTTCTTAATCTAAAATAAGGAGGAAATTAGTCATGTCACGTATAGGAAAAGCACCGATAACAATACCACAAGGAGTGGAAGTAAGTGTTGCCAATGGATTGGTAACCGTTAAAGGTAAAAAAGGAACATTAACTCAAAAGGTTGATTCGGATATTGATGTTAAAGTTGACAATGGTACAATCACTGTATCTCGTCCAACTGATCACAAACGTCACCGTTCATTACATGGTTTATACCGCGCATTAATCGCTAATATGATTAAAGGTGTAAACGAAGGATATAAAACAGAGCAGGAATTAGTAGGTGTAGGTTACCGTGCATCAAACAAGGGTCAATTATTAGAATTGTCTTTAGGTTATTCACATAACATCACTTTCGATTTACCGGTAGAGGTAAAGGTTACCACTACAGCTGAAAAAGGTGCAAACCCAAAAATTATTTTGGAATCTGCAGACAAACAGTTAATCGGATTAGTAGCTGCAAAAATTCGTTCGTTACGTAAACCTGAACCATACAAAGGAAAAGGTATCAAGTTTACTGGTGAGATTTTACGTCGTAAGGCAGGTAAATCAGCAGCTAAAAAATAATTAAATTAATGTTAATCATCTTAAAAAAATTGAAAAGATGGCACTGAATAAAGAACAAAGAAGACAAAGAATTAAATACAGAATTCGTAAAACCGTAAAAGGTTCAAACGAGTCTCCACGCTTGTGTGTATTTCGTAGTAACGCTGAAATTTATGCTCAGTTAATCGACGATAAAGCCGGCAAAACTTTAATTTCTGCAGGTACCAATGATAAATCAATTAAGTCGGCTAAAGTAAGCAAGTCTGAACAAGCTAAATTAGTTGGTAAGTTAATCGCCGAGAAAGCAATTTCTGGCGGAATCAGCGAAGTGAAATTTGACCGTAATGGTTTCTTATACCATGGCCGTGTTAAATCATTAGCAGAAGGCGCACGCGAAGGCGGACTTAAATTTTAATTAGTAATAAAAACTTTAAACGAATAAAATGTCAACAGAAGTTGTTAAAAGAGTAAAATCAAGCGACATCGAACTAAAAGATAAATTAGTTGCTGTACAGCGTGTAACCAAGGTTACCAAAGGTGGTCGCCACTTTAGTTTTGCTGCTATCGTTGTAGTAGGAAACGAAAAAGGTGTAGTAGGCCAGGGCTTAGGTAAAGCTAACGAGGTAACTGATGCTATCACTAAAGGTATCGAAGATGCTAAAAAGAGCTTGGTAAAAGTACCGGTATTAAACGGAACTGTGCCTCATGCACAGGAAGGTAAATTTGGCGGTGCTCGCGTGTTCTTAAAGCCTGCTGCTCACGGTACCGGAGTAATTGCCGGTGGTGCGATGCGTGCTGTATTAGAAAGCGTTGGTATTACCGATGTATTAGCAAAATCTAAAGGTTCATCTAACCCTCACAACGTGGTTAAAGCAACTTTAGATGCGTTAGTGAAAATGCGTGATCCAATTACAGTGGCTCACCAAAGAGGTATTTCTTTAGATAAAGTGTTTAACGGATAATAGTATTGTTATGGCTAAAGTAAAAATTACATTGGTAAAAGGTACATCTAAGCGTTCACCTGCTCAAAGAGCAACGTTGGTGGCTTTAGGTTTTAAAAAATCGTACCAGACCCTTGAAAAGGAATTAAATCCTGCGGTTCAAGGTCAGATTAATGCTGTGAAGCACATGTTAAAAATTGAAACTATTTAATATATTTTAAAATGAAATTAAGCGGATTAAAACCAGCAAATGGTTCTGTAAAAAATAACTACCGTCGCGGTCGCGGACAAGGTTCTGGTGGTGGTGGAACTGCAACTCGCGGTCATAAAGGTGCTCAGTCACGTTCAGGTTACTCTTCAAAGCGTGGTTTTGAAGGTGGTCAGATGCCTTTACAACGTCGTATTCCAAAATTCGGTTTCAAAAACATTAACCGTATTGATTACAACGGAATTAATTTAGATAGCATCCAAAAATTAGTTGACAAAACTAAAGTAAGTGAAATTAATTTGGATGTTTTAATTAAAAACGGAATGGCTTCTAAGAATGATTTAGTTAAAATCTTAGGCCGTGGCGAATTAAAATCTAAAGTAACTATTTCAGCTCATGCTTTTACTGCAACTGCAAAAAAAGCAATTGAAGAAAAAGGTGGTTCAGTAACAACTTTAAAATAATTTATGAAGCGTTTTATAGATACACTTCAAAACATCTGGAAAATAGAGGAGCTAAGAGCTAGAATTCTTACCACCCTGGGGTTGGTATTAATTTATCGCCTTGGTTCTTATGTTGTGCTTCCTGGTGTAAACTCAGCTGTTCTTAACGAGGCTCAAGAGTCGGGGTCGCAAGACGGAATTATTGGTTTAATCAATATTTTCGCGGGCGGTGCTTTCTCACGTGCTTCTGTATTCGGTTTGGGTATTATGCCTTATATCACAGCATCCATTATTATCCAGTTGTTAGGTATGGCTGTGCCATATTTTCAAAAATTACAACGTGATGGCGAAAGCGGTCGTAAAAAAATCAATCAGTATACACGTTTCTTAACCATCGCTGTAACTGCGGTTCAATGTCCGGGTTATTTAGCTACTCAGGTTTACAACATTCCTGGAGCGGTTGTATTAGACGGAACTTGGTTCATGATTCAGTCTACTATGATTCTCGTAACCGGTACCATGTTTGTAATGTGGTTAGGAGAGCGTATTACTGATAAAGGTATCGGAAACGGTATTTCTTTAATCATTATGATTGGTATTATCTCCCGCTTACCATTCGCTATCACTTCTGAATTTGGTTCTCGTTTACAAAGTTCAGGTGGTGGATTGATCATGTTCTTATTAGAAATCGTTTTCTTATTATTCATCATCATAGGAAGTATTATGTTGGTTCAGGGTACTCGTCGTATTCCGGTTCAGTTTGCTAAGAAGATTGTTGGAAATAAGCAATACGGCGGTGTTCGTCAGTACATTCCTTTAAAGGTGAATGCTGCAGGTGTAATGCCAATCATCTTTGCTCAAGCTATTATGTTCATTCCTGCGGCTATTACAGGTTTTGCCGGTAATGCAGGAGGCGTATTCACTGAGCGTTATGGTTTCTGGTATAACCTTGTATTCGCGGTATTAATTATTCTCTTTACCTATTTCTACACAGCAATTATGGTTAACCCTAATCAATTGGCTGATGATATGAAGAAAAACGGCGGTTTTATTCCTGGGGTTAAACCTGGTAAGAAAACAGCTGAGTTCATTGATCAGGTAATGAGCCGTATTACACTTCCTGGGTCAATTTTCCTTGCGGCGGTGGCTATTTTACCTGCTATTGCTATGCAATTAGGTATTAACAGTGCTTTTGCTGATTTCTACGGAGGAACTTCATTATTGATCTTAGTAGGGGTAGTATTAGATACATTACAACAAATTGAGACCTATTTATTGAACCGTCATTATGATGGATTAATGAAGTCTGGTCGAATTAAAGGACGTGGCGCTAATGCCATGATGGTACAACAAGGCTAAGATATGGCGAAACAGGCAAACATAGAGGTTGACGGAACCATTATCGAATCTTTGAGTAACGCCATGTTCAGGGTAGAGTTAGAGAACGGGCACGTAGTAATTGCGCATATTTCCGGTAAAATGCGTATGCACTATATTAAAATTTTAACCGGGGATAAGGTAAGATTGGAAATGAGTCCATACGACCTTACAAAAGCAAGAATTACATTCAGATATAAATAATTAAACTAATAACTGATGAAAGTTAGAGCATCCATAAAGAAAAGAAGCAGCGAATGCAAAATTGTTCGCCGTAAAGGAAAATTGTACGTAATCAACAAGAAAAACCCAAAATTCAAACAAAGACAAAGATAATTTTTGTACCTTTGCAAACCTTTTTAAAAAATTAAGATAAAAATGGCACGTATTTCAGGTATTGACTTACCAAAAAACAAAAGAGGAGTGATAGGATTAACCTACATTTTCGGTATTGGCCCAAGCACCGCAAAAAAAATATTGGACAATGCAGGTATCTCGCATGACAAAAAAGTGAGCGAATGGACTGACGATGAGCAAAATGCGATTCGTAACTTCATTAACTCTAACTTTAAAGTAGAGGGTGCTTTGCGCTCTGAAGTTCAGTTAAACATTAAGCGTTTAGTGGATATCGGAACTTTCCGTGGAATCCGTCACCGTAACGGTTTACCGGTTCGTGGTCAGCGTACTAAAACAAACGCTCGTACCCGTAAAGGTCGTCGTAAGACAATTGCCAACAAGAAAATGGCTACTAAATAATAATTAAAATTTAAGAAAAAGATATAAAATGGCAAAACAACAAGCTACCGCCGCCACAGGAAAAGCAGCCGCACGTAAACGTGTTGTAAAAGTTGACGCTGCAGGCGAAGCACATATCAATGCTACATTCAATAACATTATCATCTCTTTAACTAATATTGCAGGTCAAGTTATTTCTTGGTCATCTGCAGGTAAAATGGGTTTCAGAGGTTCTAAGAAAAACACACCTTATGCTGCGCAAATGGCAGCACAAGATTGTTCTAAAGTTGCTTTTGATGCAGGTTTACGTAAAGTAAAAGTGTATGTAAAAGGTCCGGGTGCAGGACGTGAGTCAGCAATCCGTTCTATTGCAGCTGCAGGAATCGAAGTATCTGAAATTGTAGATATCACTCCAATTCCTCACAATGGTTGTCGCCCTCCAAAGCGTCGCCGCGTTTAATAGTAAATAACAGCCAGCCGCGAGTGAGCAAAGTAAACCTCACGGTTTGGAGCTGGTAATCTACAGGGTTATCAGCTTAAATAATAAACAACAAAAAACAATTATTTAAAATGGCAAGGTACACAGGTCCCAAATCCAAAATCGCCCGTAAATTCAAGGAGCCAATCTTCGGTCCTGATAAGGCGTTAGAAAAAAAGAATTACCCTCCGGGGCAACATGGTTTAGCAAAAAAACGTGCTAAACAATCAGAGTATGCTATCCAGTTAATGGAGAAGCAAAAAGCAAAATACACTTACGGTATTTTAGAGCGTCAGTTTGCGAAAATTTTCGATAAGGCTGCACGTTCACATGGTATTACCGGTGAGGTATTATTGCAATTAATCGAATCTCGTATTGATAACGTTGTTTACCGTTTAGGAATTGCTCCTAGCCGTCGTGCAGCGCGTCAATTAGTTTCTCATGCTCATATCACTGTAAACGGAAGCGTTGTAAACGTTCCTTCTTACACTTTAAAGCCAGGTGATGTAGTAGGTGTTCGCGAGAAATCTCAATCATTAGAAGCTATCGTAAATTCATTAGCCGGCCAGGTTAACAAATACCCATGGTTGGATTTTGATAAGAATACAATGAGCGGCAAATTCATTAGCCGTCCTGAGCGTTCACAGATTCCTGAAAACATTAAGGAACAGTTGATCGTCGAATTGTACTCTAAATAATCTTTTTGAACTTATTTAATAACCTTAAATATATTGTATAAATGGCAATTTTAAATTTCGTAAAGCCCGATAAAGTAATAATGATTAACTCTACTGAGACAGAAGGTCAGTTTGAATTCCGTCCGTTAGAGCCAGGTTTCGGTATTACCATCGGTAACGCGTTACGCCGTATCTTATTATCATCACTCGAAGGTTATGCTATTACTAGCATTCGCGTAGAAGGTGTTGATCATGAATTTTCAACCATTAAAGGTGTGGCTGAAGATGTAACTGAAATCATCCTGAACTTAAAACAAGTTCGCTTCAAAAAACAATTAGACAACCACGATAACGAAAAGATTGTTGTACATTTTGCAGGTGCCGATAAATTTACTGCCGGTGATATCGCAAAATATGTAAACGGTTTCCAAATTTTAAATCCTGATTTAGTAATTTTCAATTGCGATCCTTCAGTACGTTTAAAAATTGAATTAACTGTTGAAAAAGGCCGTGGTTATGTTCCTGCTGAAGAAAACAGAACTAACAGCGCACCTAACGGAACTATCTTCATCGATTCTATTTACACTCCAATTAAGAATGTAAAATATACCATCGAGAACTATCGTGTGGAGCAAAAAACTGACTACGAGCGTTTAATTTTAGACATCGTATCTGACGGTTCAATTCACCCGAAAGAAGCATTAAAAGAAGCAGCTAAAATCTTAATCTTCCACTTCATGTTATTCTCTGACGAGAAAATTACATTAGATACTGAAGATAAGAAGAGCGAAGAAGAATTTGATGAAACATCATTACACATGCGTCAGTTATTAAAAACTAAGCTTGTTGATATGGATTTATCAGTTCGTGCTTTGAACTGCTTAAAGGCTGCTGATGTTGAAACATTAGGTGAACTAGTAGCATTCAACAAAAACGACCTTTTAAAGTTCCGCAACTTCGGTAAGAAATCATTAACAGAATTAGAAGACTTAGTATCTGCTAAAGGCTTACAATTCGGAATGAATGTTGCAAAATATAAATTGGATAAAGACTAATAATTTGATTAAAGAATTCTTTAATCGTAAATAGAATTTAAAATGAGACACGGAGATAAAATAAATAACTTAGGCCGCACCAGCTCTCACCGTAAGGCGTTATTAAGCAATTTAGCTTGCGCATTAATTGAGAACAAGCGTATTTTTACAACATTAGCGAAAGCAAAAGCTTTACGTTTATTTGTTGAGCCTATCATTACAAAAAGTAAGAGCGACACGACTCACAGTCGTCGTATGGCTTTCGCAAGCTTAAAAAATAAGGAAGCTGTTTCTGCATTGTTTAAGGATATCGCAGGAAAAGTAGCAGACCGTAAAGGTGGTTACACACGTATCATCAAAACCGGAAACCGTCAGGGTGATGCTGCTGAAATGGCAATGATTGAATTAGTAGACTTCAACGAACTTTACACTAGTGGTAAAGGATCAGCAGTTAAAGCTGAGAAGAAAACAACACGTCGTAGCCGCAGCACTTCTAAAAAGAAAGCAGAAGGCGGAGCTGAAGAAACAAAATCAGAAGAATAATAATTCTTTTAAGCAATATAAAAAGCCGTGGGTATTTACTCACGGCTTTTTTGTTTTTATGCGTAATTGTTATATATTAGTCTAAAGCAAACAGAATGAAAAAAAACAACTGCATAATCTATATACTCCTATTTGCATTAGTGTTTACTTTCTGCAAAAAGAAAGATAAAGATCCTGTTGCAACTTCAAGTACACCCGGTACACCTTCATTGTTTGACTCAAGATCTATTTTACAAACAACATATTATACCAGTGAGTATTTCGGAACTACATATAGTGATAGTTCAGCACTTGCTATTTTTTTCGATCAGCCCATGAGTGTTTCAACTAAAACACAAGTTTCAGCCGGAGCGGTGGTTTTTAATGATTCAACACTTTATTTTTCTTTTGGATCATACTCCTCATACTTTCCTGTTAACCTAACGGTTCCTCAGCGATGGAGTGTAAGCGGTTCAAGTTTTATCCCTGGATTTTCTTACACCGTTACGCCATCATTCCCGGAGTATTCCGGACAAAGCTCATTGCCGGATTCGTGTTATAAATCGAGTGGATTAACTATTAATATTAATGGTGTGACTAATTTTTCAGGTAGTGCGATTACTCTTTTTCTTAATAATACCTCGGGTAGTGCCGTTAAATCTCTCAATGGAAATGGCGTAGTTGTTTTTACCCCTTCCGATTTAAGCAGTTTTACTGTAGGAACAGCAATGACATTGCAAATAATGATAACTAATTATCATACAACAACCTTAGGCGGACTCGTTCATAGTTTCGCTTTTACACGAAGCCATCAAAAAGGAATTTGGTTAAAATAAGTATCCAAATTGTACTTAGTTTTGGCGAAAACTAAATTTTTTTAGTACACAATTTTTTTTATTTTAGCTCTCTTTTTTCGAGCTATGCGGATTGCACTTTACATATGTGTTCTCTTCACTGTTTTAATTGGGAATTCCTTTTCCCAAAATCTGGATAAGCTCGGAAGTAAGGATATGGTAAAAGTAGGAGGTGGATTAAATTACTCTTCTGTATTTTATAACGCTGATGGCATACCTAACCGTCGACAGCCCTTCACCTGGTTCTTAAATGGCAATTTAAATGTAAGTATACTCGATTTTAGTTTGCCTTTTACGTTTAATTACAGCAATAATCAAATCGCTTACACGCAGCCCTTCAATATACAAAGCTTTAATCCTACTTATAAATGGATTAAAGGCTATGCAGGAATCACTGCCATGAACTTCTCTCAATATACTTTAGCCGGACATATATTCGCCGGTGGAGGGGTTGAGTTAAGTCCGAAGAATTTCAAATTCGCTGCTATGTATGGTCGACTAAAAAAGGCAGTTGAGTTTGATGCAGTAGCGAACTCCGATATTAATATGAGTTATAAACGGATGGGATGGGGTGCAAGTGCGGGTTATGAGAAGAACGGACATGGAATCAAATTAATTTATTTCGCAGCGAAAGATGACCCTAATTCTCTACAGTTCGTGCCCATTAATACCAACGTTACACCAATGGAAAATACTGTAATCAGTATTGCAGGTAAAACGTCTTTGTATAAAAATATAAAACTGGAAGCCGAATATGCTTTATCAGGTTTAACACGAAACGTTACATCGCCGCAGGATTTAAACACACCGCCTAAAAATCAAATTCCTTTATTGTTCCAACCCAATGCAACCTCTCAGTTTTTTTCTGCTTTTAAATCAAGTATTGGCTATGGAATTAAAACCTTTGCTATTAACTTGAATTACGAACGAATCGAACCCGATTATAAAACGTTGGGTGCTTACTTCTTTAATAATGATTTAGAAAACATAACCCTTGCACCATCTATAAGTGTTTTAAAAGGTAAGTTGAATTTATCCTTCAATACAGGTCTTCAGCGCGACAATCTTGACAATAGCAAACTCAACACCACAAAGCGATGGGTGGGCTCATTTAATGCCAATTATGCACCTAATCAGCATTGGAACGTTATGGGTTCCTACAGTAACTTCAGCACCTTTACAAAACAACGTCCTCAAGAAGATCCTTTTTATAAAAACACCTTAGATACCTTAAACTTTTATCAATTATCCCAAAATGCCATGTTCAGTGCCGGTTATAATTTTGGTAAAACGAAGACACGTCAAAATATTTTAGTTACTGCCAATTATCTGGTAACCGGACAAAACCAAGGTGCGATTCAGGACCCCGGACTTTTTGGAACAACTTCGCAAATTAAATTGCCTTCACGTGTTGTTAACGGAAACATCTCTCACAATATATCTGTAGTAAAAACAAAAACAGCGTTCAGCATTGCTTTAAACTGTAATTACAGTGAGATGATAAATACATTCACGATGTATTACGGGCCAAACTTAAACATTAGTCAGGCTTTCTATAATAATACATTGCGTGCAACAATCGGCACATCTTATAATCAGGTTTTGAGTAATGATATTAAAACAAACGAATTATTTAACCATCGTTTAACACTAAGTTACTCGCCTAAATTTAAAAATCAGAAGTTTGGAAAAGTTGGAGTTAATGCCAGTGCCATTTACTTACAAAAATTAAAAACGGCTGTTGGCGCAGGAGAGTTTACAGAGTTCACAGGTAACGTTGGGTTAAATTATAGTTTTTAGTGAGATGAAAATTGAAAAGGGAATAATGAAAAAAATAGTTTTTGTACTAACTATATTGCTATTCGGTTTCTCTGTGTCGAATGCGCAAGAAGATTCTATTACCGATCCCGCCATCAATCGCGTTATATCTTTAGTAAATACCGTTGAGGAAGGAAGCAATTTCATTGAAGAACTCTCTCCCGACAGTATTGCTTCGCTTCCGTTTGGAATGATTAAGCAAATTGGACAGGCGCGTTACATTATTGCTGTGGATTCAATTAAGTTCCGACCAACCGGCGCGTTTTTTAGTGCCTATGCTGCCATTGATTTTCCTGGTTCAGAAAAAAAACTTGCTTTTGAAGCTGTAAACATTAAGTTTAATCCGAAAGGCGTAGTTGGTGGAAATCAAGCACGCTTAATGCTTGTAAGTGAACATACAATTAGAATAAATAACAATGTCAAACTCAAATTAAAACCGGATGGAAATAACTTTGTTGAATGGGATTGCACCGGCTTTAAAGGAATCAGTTTAAAAGGATATTTTATTTTCTCAAAAGGAAAACTAAGACCGGATTCAACACAAACGCCGGATAGTGTCGTTACAGCATCCTTTCAAATATATACTACCGATATTCACAATTTTATTGCGCAGGTTAATATTACTCCATTCACCATGGAAGGCCTTAAAGGATGGTCGTTTCGTGTAGATAATGCTACCGTTGATATGAGTGAATTGGTAAATGCCCCAGGAATGATTTTTCCGGCAGGATACACCAATCCGAATATGGTGACTTCACAAATGTGGACAGGGTTTTACTTACAAGCATTAAAAGTAAAATTACCAACCGAAATTTCTAAAACAGGAGAACGCACGGAGATTCAAGTAAACAATCTGCTCATCGATAACATGGGCGTAACCGGATTATTCCAAGTGAATAATGTATTAAGTACTGGCGAAGGAAGTATGAGCGGTTGGGGATTTTCAATTGATGAATTGGGAGCAGGATTTATTTGTAATCAATTAAGCAGCGGACATGTAAAGGGAAAAGTCAACATTCCAATTATGGATAGTGCGCAGTCACTTCTATTCACTGCCAATGTTAATTACAACCCAACCTATAAGGAAGTCGATTATAATTTTGTAATCAGTCCGGCCAATAATTTAAAATTCAATGTGGTTTCCGCGGAAGTTAATTTGCTCAATACATCCGCTATCAGTATTGCAAAACAAAATGGTTTGTTCAAACCGAGTGCTGTGTTAAATGGTTATATCAGTTTCAATAATTCAAAGTTTAATACTAATGGCGGACAATTGCTGTTTCAGAATTTAACGATTACAACAGTTTCGCCATACTTAACTAACGGTGTGTTCACACTGCACAATATAGGAAGTCAAACCAAAGCAGCTAAGTATCCGGTGAGTATTGGTGATATTACTTTTGGACTGGATATGGGTTCGCCTATAATGGGATTCAGTATTACATTAAATGTAGCGGATAATCCCAACTCAGGATTTAGTATTGGAACGAAACTTAGAGTAAAAGGTAAATTAGAAGAATATCAGCAAAGTTATTCGGGAGAGGCTCCTGTTACTTTAACAAAAACAAAATACAAATTCGATAAAGTCGTTATTGATGGCGTTTCTTTAGGAATTAAAACAAGTGCATTTGAATTGAACGGTTTAATTATTTTCAGGAATGATGATCCTGTTTATGGAGATGGATTCTTTGGTGAAATTTCTTTCTCCATTCCGAGTGTATTGCCTTCACCTGCCGGAGTGTCTGTTTGTTTTGGTTCTAAAGATAATTATCGTTATTTTTACTACAGTGCAACCATACCTACGAGTATACCTTTAGGGAATATTCCAATCACACTTAATAAACTAGTTGGTGGTGTTTATTATCACATGACACCTATGCTTAATTCGCAAAGTCAATTTATTAATGCATCTAAAACTCTTCCGGTAACAGGAAGTAATAACGCTCTTGCATATACACCCGATCCTAATATGGGACTTGGCTTTAAAGGTGGAGTTGGATTTCATTATTCACCAAGTGAAAAAACCGTGAATGGTGACGTAATGTTAGAAATTGCGTTTACAAGTTCCGGTGGATTAAGTTTTGTAAAATTAACTGGCGATGTTTATTGTATGGCAACAGTTGCTGAACGACCAACTGCACCCGTTAAAGGAAATGTGACCATTCAGTTTGATGCAGAAAATAAAGTGTTTGACGCAAATGCAACTATTTGGATTAATGCCTACAACGCAGTTACCGGAACAGGCTCAACAAAATTCCATATTGAACCCGGCATATGGTATGTTTCGGTAGGAAAACCAAGTAGCCCGAACAATATAAATATTGTAAACTTAGTTAACGCAACTTCTTACTTCATGGTAGGAAATAGCATTGAGCCTGCACAAGCTCCGCCACCTGAAGTTTCAAATATTATTAGTCAAAGTGGTTTACAAGCTAATCGTAATCAAAGTCAGTTGCAAAGCGGACAAGGATTCTGTACGGGTGCGAAGATTTACTCACATATCAATAAAACATTTGGTATGAGTTTCTTTCAGGTATACAGTGCATTTAATTTCGGATTGGGCTTTGATATGATGATGATGAATTATGGACAGACTGCACATTGCTCAGGTTCCGGACAAAAAGTGGGATTGAATGGTTGGTTAGCAAGTGGAAATATGTATTTCTATATGCAAGGAAATGTGGGAATAAAAGGTGATTTAAAATGGCAACCCGGATGCGATTGTTCAAAAGCAGCATGTTTCTGTAAAGATTTTGACTTTAATGTTTTTAATGGGGGCGTAGCGGCTATTGTAAGTGGTAAGATGCCAAAACCTTTGTATCTGTCGGGAACTTTTGGATGTTACTATGAAATATTAGGAAAAGTATCGGGCAGCTTTAATTATGATTATACTTACGGAGAGGATTGCAACATTATAAACTAGTGAAATTACGCGGCACATATTTGTTGTTTTTTGTTTTCATTGGATTTCTGGTGAAATCGCAAACACAATCCGTATACGCGAAAGTTTGGATAAAAGAAAAAGAAATTTTATTGCGTTGGGCTCCATCTTCAAAAGCTTTATTTGATGCCGGCGTTAAAAACGGTTATAAAATCACACGAACAGATAACACAGGAAACACGGTTATTGTAGCAGAAGCGATTAAACCCTATGAGAAAAATAATGAAGCCTGGAATTCATTATTAAAAAATAAAGATGGAGCTGTATTGGCCGTGAGCGTGCTTTATGATATGGTTAGTCTTGCATCTGATCCAAAGAAGAAACAAGAACAACAAATGATGGTTTATAATATGATGTTGTTGAGCTGCAATTTTGATGCGGAGATTGCTAAAGCTTGTGGTTTATTCTTTTCAGATAAGAATATTGATAATTCTAAAACCTACACCTATAAAATTTCGATTAATTCAATGCCTCAAAGTACTTCTTCTATGCAGGTAAATGCAAATGTTTTATCCAAACATCCGAACATAAATAATTTGCAAGCATGGTTTAGAAATAAGAATGTTAAACTTCGGTGGAAAGCATCAATCTATAAGCAAGATTTCACAGCGTATAATATTGAAAGGAGTGAAGACAGTATTAATTATACTGTTATTAATAAATCACCAATTATTTTAATGGCTTCGGAGTTTGAAAAGAAGAAGGAGGACATTTATTACCTCGATACTTTTCCTAAAACCAAACAAAAATATTACTATCGAATAAAAGGTTTAAATCATTTTGGGGAATTATCCGAACCGTCGAATGTTGTAGCAGGCATTGGCTATGAGCCACTCAAATCCTTTCCTGTATTCGATACCATTCACACAGTAAAAAACCTAACGGTGTACATGCGTTGGCGCATGGCAGATAAAACAGAGAATGCTTATCCAAAGAGTTATTTTATCAGTCGGGCAATTAAAGATGCAGGTCCCTATGAAATCATTTACCAATCCAATTCTTCATTTGAATTTACCGATGTGAATCCTAAACCCGTTAATTTTTATAAAGTAGGAGTGATATCGTATGGTGGTGATACATTGCAATCCTATTCTTATATGGCATTAATAAATGACACCATTCCTCCTTTACCGCCTACCGGATTAAAAGCTAAAGTGGATGCCAAAGGTAATGTCACGTTAACTTGGGATAAAAATGCGGAGCCGGATGTACAGGGCTACAAAATTTTCAGGTCAAATGCCTTGCACGAGGAGTTTGTGCAAATCAATAATGAATTTGCACGCGAGCCTAAATATCAGGATAAATTGAATTTAAAAACACTGAGTAAAAAAGTGTATTACTGTGTCAACGCTACCGACAAACGATTTAATAACTCCGAACTTTCAAAACCGATTGAAGTGAAACGTCAGGATACTATTGCGCCGGAGAAACCCATTATTAATAATTTGCAACTCAAACCAAATGGCATTTTAATTGAATGGATTAACAGCAACAGTGAAGATGTAAAATATTACGTGTTGTACCGTCAGCCTGAGAATTCGCAAACAGAGGTAAAGCTTAAAGAATGGCAAGCAAAGGACACACTTAAATCTTATCTCGATACCAATTTAATGATGGGAACCGGTTACCGTTATAAATTGGTTGTAGGAGATGAAGATGACAATATCAGTATTTCCAATAATCCCTATATGCGTTATGAAACCGGATATAGAAAAAAATTAACTACTGTAAAATATAGTGTCGATCGTACAGCAAAGACGGTAACTTTAAATTGGGAGTATAATTATCCCAAATCAGAAATCGATAAGTATATTATTTACCGTTGCAAGAAAGGCGGCGCTTTAACTATCATTAAAACTTTACCTGGCAGTGCCAATTCATTTGTAGACAAAACCCTATTTATGGGAAATATTTACGAATACCGCATTAAACCCATCTTCACCAACGGCGCCGAGGGTATTATTAGTGATAGGGTGGAAGTGGAGTATTAGATATCTGTTATTTGCTCTTAAGCGGCGGTTCTAACGTGTTGTTTGATGGAGTTAAGGTCTTTTTGCTTGTGTCTTTTTTCTTCTTCAATATCAAAGTCGTCTTGAAGTCCGAGCCAAAACTTAGCGGAGTTACTAAAAAATTTGGAAAGTCTTAAGGCGGTATCTGCGGTAATGCGTCTTTTACCTTTAATGATTTCGGAAATGCGAGTTTGTGGAATGGAAATTTCTTTAGAAAGTCGGTAAGCGCTTACTTCAAGTGGAATTAAAAATTCTTCTAACAGAATTTCACCCGGATGAATATTTTTGAGTTTTTTCATTTTAATGATAATCTATTAATTCAACGGTATAAGCGTTTCCATTTTCCCAACGAAAAATGATTCGCCCCTGGTCATTAACACGAATAGAGTAAAATTCCAGTAAGCAATTTCAAAAGCAAAAGAGAAATGCCTTTTTTTACCACCAAAATTATAATGCAACATGGGTTCTACAGTCCACACAGATTGACTGATGGATTTAAAATGAGAAATTAAAACAACTAGAATTATTAATAGTTTTATTCGCTTCATTACTGTTTATAAAAGATGGTTTTTTTATTATGACTGAAGGTTTCCTGTAAAAATTTACATGCGCCTGTAGTATAAGTGGATAGACAGATATATTTAATGTTGAATAATGATTTTTTTAAGCGCAATATTATTGCCCGTTTGTATTTGAATAAAGTATATTCCATCAGAAAGATAAGATAAGTCCAGTTGATTTTCGTTAAAATTTTCCTTTATAATTAGAGTTTGTCCGAACCTGTCAATTAATTTGATATTAGCAGTTTGAGTCAAATTAATTCTGATATTTCCTGTGGTTGGATTTGGATAAAATAATTCAGCTGATTTTTTCGAAAGATCATGAATATAAGTTAAGTTGCCAAGCGTGGAATCAGTTGAAACGCAAATACCATCAATATAATAATAGGAGAAACTAGAAATACATGAAAGCCCTGCCGATAACGTGTCGGTATTAGCATCATTTTTGAAATTACCTATTGTAATATACTCTTCAATTCCTGTTGCAATAAATGATCCTGATATTTTTGTCCAATTAATAT
Organism: Bacteroidota bacterium; assembly: GCA_017303905.1. NCBI lineage: Bacteria > Pseudomonadati > Bacteroidota > Bacteroidota bacterium. The sequence goes on along the minus strand of JAFLBH010000004.1, from coordinate 141,593 downwards.
TGTCGGTTAAAAATATACCAGAGGGATTTGAAATTTGTGGAACGACATTAATAGGGTTGTATCCACTCTGCGGTATTGGATTCTGGGAAAAGTATATACCTAAATCATCTGTCGCGCATAGCGAACTATCAGCTAACGAAACATACATCGTTACAAAGTATTTTTGTCCTGCAGTTAAGGTTGTTGTTAATTTTGTTTGTATGTATTCTCTGTAAGTTGTCATTACATTTGCCCAAGCTTGAAGGCCGGAATAACCAGCAGAGTTTTGAATTCCCATTTGGTAGCCAGCTGTATTAGCCGGGACATCCATGTTTACTATTGATGTCGTAGTTAATGTAAAGCAAGAATTAAAATAGTCAGAAGTTCCACCTCCAGGCATGTACCAATTGCCAGTTCGATTTATCTGACCTTGAGAAGTAGGGCAGTTAGTGTAAGTTTCAAAACTTGGATTAGGAACAAGATTAATTTGTCCGAAAGCTATTTTAGAAAGGAGATATAATATCAAAAATACTTTTTTCATTATTTTATTTATTCCACCAACTTACTTATTATTTGATTATTTGCTCGATAAGCAAAATCTAGCCCTCACAAATAACATTTGTGTTAGCTTAACTAAATATACAAATTTTAGTAATTAAAAAAGCCATCTCTTTCGAAATGGCTTTTTGGTTTTTTGTTTTTTGAGATTGCCCCTCGACATGGTTCGATAAACTCACCACAAGTGCTCGGGGACCAAGAGATTATTTTTTAGCATCCGCTAAAAATTGTGCTAAACCTTTATCAGTTAAAGGGTGGTTTAATAAGGCTGTAATTGCGCTTAACGGACAAGTAGCAACATCAGCACCCACTTTAGCACATTGTATAATGTGAATAGGGTGACGTACAGAAGCCGCTAAAATTTCTGTGTCAAATCCGTAATTATCATAAATAATGCGGATGTCTTCAATTAATTGCATACCATCAGTGCTCACGTCATCTAAACGTCCGATAAACGGTGATACATAACTTGCTCCGGCTTTCGCTGCCAATAAAGCTTGTCCCGCACTGAATACCAATGTGCAATTAGTGCGGATTCCTTTTTCTGTAAAATATTTAATGGCTTTAACACCGTCTTTAATCATTGGAACTTTTACCACAATTTGAGGATGTAATTTGGCCAATGCTTCGCCTTCTTTTACCATACCTTCAAAATCTGTAGAGATCACTTCAGCGCTGACATCACCGGTAACGATGTTACAGATGTCAACATAATGCTTTAAGATATTTTCTTGTCCTTTGATGCCTTCTTTTGCCATCAATGACGGATTTGTAGTTACCCCGTCCAAAACACCAAGGTCTTGTGCTTCTTTAATCTGAGCCAGATTGGCTGTATCAATAAAAAATTTCATTTTATTTTTTTAATCTTATTTGTTTAATGTTTAACGACAAAATTGTTGGTGAGCTTGTCGAACCACAAATGTAAAATAACCAAGCATTGCTGTTACAAATGTTTAAAGAATGTTGATGAAATTCAATTTCGTTTATTTTGTTCAAACTGATTTGGTGTTTAAGGTTTATCTCGTCTTCGAAGACTCTTCGTTTGAGAATTGTCTGAATTTTTTAATGCATAGTTTAATAGAATCACGACTGATTTCTCCCCTGCTAAGGGGAGATGTCCGAAGGACAGAGGGGTTTAATGTTGTAAAAGTTTAAGAATGAAAATATTTTTCGAGAAATAGCCTCTTCGCCAAACCCCCTCCCGCTACGCGGACTCCCCCTTAGCAGGGGGAGAAGCTGTCCGTTGCTAAAATTGCATATTATCACCACGACTGATTTCTCCTCTGCTAAGGGGAGGTGTCCGCAGGACAGAGGGGTTTAATTTCTAAAAAGAATCACTTCTTTGCAGAAGTATTAATAACCTTGCCGTTAGTGGCATTCACATACACACTGTGCGTTGTGTACATTTCAGCTTCGCAGTTTTTGCAGGCTTCGAGATAGTAGAAATACCATACAAAGTAATATTCATTCTTGGTATTATCGTATTCGGTAGAGATTTCACCGTACAATTTATCACTGAATTTTTTTAAAGTTGTATCGGCATTCAGGGCAACTTTTTTTGCTTCATCATAACTCACCACTTTGGCACCGTTTTTTTTGATGCTTGCAGGTAAACGGGTGTAATTTTTAAACGCGATGTCTTTTACAACACCTTTGCCAAATTTATATTCTAAGGTGAAAATAACATGGCTCTCCTTTACGTTCGGGAAATTGAAAGAATAGAAGAGGGTGAAACCATTCAAAACTTTTTCCTTCGTATGGCCGTCACTTTTAATGAACTTCACGTTATTGTTATAAGCGTTTTGTCCGATTTCGTTGATGATAACTGCCTCGCATTTTTTGCGAATGCTATCGGGAGCCATAGCGCCGTAAATGGTTTGCGCAATGCTTATTCCGCTTAATCCGACTAATACCGCTACTATGAAATGTTTTAAATGCATTTTTGTAAAAAAAGATGGGTAAGCTACTTCCATCGCACCGCTACAACCGTCTACCCTTGCTCCGTTCCCGGCCTGGGGGATTTGACAGGAGCTGGTCGTGAAAGACTTACCCACCGCTGCAAAATTAACATTTATTTTAATTTCCCGAATAAAATCGTAAAATTTGTATTCTATAAATGCGTTACTTGCACTAAGCCCGAATATGCAGATTTCCATAGTTATACCTTTAAAAGACGAGGCCGAGTCGCTGCCCGAATTGCACGAGTGGATAGTGAAAGTGATGAAAGCGAATAACTTCAGCTATGAAATCCTTTTCATCGACGATGGCAGTAAAGACAATTCATGGAAAATTATTGAGGGTTTAAAACAAGGCGATAGTAATGTCCGCGCTATAAAATTCCGTCGTAATTATGGTAAATCGCCTGCTCTTCATGTAGGTTTTGAGGCTGTAAAGGGAGATGTGGTCATTACCATGGATGCCGATTTACAGGATAGTCCGGATGAAATTCCTGAACTCTATAAAATGATTACCGAAGGCGGTTTCGATTTAGTGAGCGGATGGAAACAAAAGCGTTATGATAACGCACTAACAAAAAATTTACCTTCCAAATTATATAACTGGACCAATAGAAAAATATCAGGTATTAAGTTGCATGATATGAATTGCGGGTTGAAAGCTTACCGCAAAGAAGTAGTGAAAAGCATTGAAATTTACGGTGAGATGCATCGATTTATTCCGGTGTTGGCAAAAAACGCGGGCTTCAGTAAAATAGGCGAGAAGGTTGTTCAGCATCAAGCCAGAAAATACGGCGTGAGTAAATTCGGTTGGGATCGTTTCATTAATGGTTTCCTCGATTTAATGACCATTACGTTTTTAAGCAAGTTTGGAAAACGTCCGATGCATTTCTTTGGATTGGTTGGTACAATCATGTTTTTCTTAGGATTTATGGCAGCCTTATACATTGGTGCAGATAAATTATACCATGTTTTTACACATGTAGCAGCCCGTAAAGTAACAGATCGCCCTTCATTCTATATTGCCCTCACTACAATGATTTTGGGAAGTATGATGTTTTTGGCAGGGTTCCTTGGCGAATTGATCTTACGTAACTCACCTGTACGTAACAATTACCTTATCGAAAAAGAAATTGATTAATGCCGGCAGAGAGCAATAAGCGGCCGCCGCGCCAACCTTTGTCACCTGAAGAGGTGCAGGAAATCATTAAAATCAAAAAGCTTAAACAACAGATTAAAATCGAAAAGTTTAAGCAAACCCGTTCCTATAAATATTTAAATGTGTTTAATGTTATTTGTATCACTATTTATACAGAGATAATCTTCGCGTTTTTATATTCTTGCGCATTTCAAACATATACAATTGATAGTATTGCTACTTATTACGGCGAATCAATTATTGGTAATAAGCGTGAATTAAGCAGTATTGTGTTTAAAACAACAACAGGTAAAGAATATGATGTAGGTGTTCGCGATACAGTTGTTTTACCAAAGGTAAATGAAAAATTGAGTGTGGGTCGTGATTGGATTTTGCAAAAGGAAATTAAGGTGAAATGGCAGGGCAGTGGTAAGGCGTATTACATCAAGCGCTCGTTTCCGCTATTATTTATTTCTATTCTATTGGGAATAGTGAGCTTTGTTTTGTTTGGTTATAATCTTAATCAGAATTCTTATTCGTTGAATGTAATTTCATTTATCAATACGCTGAGTATTTTGTCTTTCTTTTTACTCTAGTAATTCAGAGGCGTACATATCACCGGGTGAAATCATTTTTTCTTCGTAGGGAATCTTTTTACCGTAACGCTCTTCCATAATTTCTTTTACGGCAGGGTGTGATAAATCAAAATCTTTTAAGGGACGAAGTTTTCCGACTTCAATATTTAGAGCTTTGTTGTACAATTTCCAAACGTATTCTGAACAATACAATTCCTCATCACTCCAATTAAATCCAATATCGTAATGAATGCCCAATTGTTTTTTGGCTTGTTGCAACATCTTATCAATTACAATTGGAGTAAGTAACGTTTGATCTTTTAATCGCTTCACAACGTATTGTTTGTTTGTACTCATAGCAATAAAATCATCAAACGAGTCTTTCGAAACCGGTTCAATGGCATGATATACCATCGGTTTTCCGTTTTCAATAAAAACAATACCTACATGTGTGAATTTGGATTTAGTCGCAAGTTGCACCGCTTTGCCTTGTCCGCCCGCATTTACTATAAAAACTATATCTCCATTCTTTAATCCTGTATTGGAGCGGTGTAAAATAAAGCCGCTTAATAATACAAAGAACAAAAGTCCGCTATAAATAACAATGAGTTTGCGCATAACACGTTTTTCTAATTAAAACGTAAGTAGCGCGGAGATGTTACAGCTTTAACAAAATTTTGGAACACTTCTTCATGGCGGCATTCATAGAGGGTGATTGCGGAAATGTTCTGAACTCTGAAATGATAAGTTCAACTTCTGATTTTAATTCGGGATATTTTTTACAAATATTCGTTAAAACGTAGAGAGAAAAAACACGAACTGCATGTGGAAGTGTCGTGTTTTTCAAGAACCCTAAACACAAATCAAATATTGGTCCGCAATATTTTTCAGGGATATCAATTTCCTGAAAAATGCGAATTACATTTCGAATGGCACCGGTATGCTGATTCGTTCCACTTAAAAATTTGATGAGTTGTGGAATAACAGGTTTAATCATTTCCGGTTTCTCAAAACTTAAATGCTGAAGTGTCCACGAAGCGCGCATGCTGATTAAAGGATCACTGCTTAAGGTTAGCTTGGTGAGTTCTTTCGCAACTTTCGAATTGTTTTCGTTTTCCTTTAAAAACTTATTGAGTTTTTTCAGACTGAAATATTTTATGTCGTTAATGTCTTCCATTAAAATTTATTGCGCCAGATTAATATCAATACTCCAAATATAGCAGTGATACAGGCAAAAACCGATTGAATGGTGATTTTTTCTTTATAAACAAACAAATTAACCGGTAAAACAAAAATGGGAAGTAAAGCAAAAATAGTTTGCGCCACGGCTACTTCCAGTTTTTGTATCGCATAAAGTGAACACGTAACACCGGCAATAGGACCAAGTAATGTTCCTACAAGCATAAATGGTAATACATTATTTTGATTGGATAAAATGGGTTTTGAATTAGAGATGAAGCGTTTTAGAAAGAAGGAAACAATAAATGCGATGCTAAAAGCGAAAAGCAAACGAATCCACACGGCATGCATGGTAGGAATTTTATCGCTGTAATAATCCATTCCGTACTTCGACAAAACTAATCCTGTACCTTGGCATAAAGCGCCTAATATTCCGAATGCAATTCCCTTTTTGTCGCGTTGAAATCCCGCCGATTCAGCAGCGGCTTTATCTTTTTTAGATAGCGTTAACCAAATAACACCACCCACTGTAATGAGAATACCAATGATACCGATCCAGTTTACTTTTTCTCCTAATACCAAAAAACCAATACTTAAAGCGGCCCCGGGCGCAAAGGTGGTATATAAACTACCGAGTTTTGGACCAAGTAATTTAAAAGAAGTAAAACTGAAATAATCACCAATGGTAAATCCAATCACACCGGAGAGTCCCAGGAATAAATAATGCATGGGTTGGGGATTGGAAAATAAATGGATAAATGAAATGCCTGATGATAGCATTAATATCAACGACATAATTATCCATGCTAAGAGGAGGCGGTATTGATTGATGGGAGCAGCGCCAACGCGTTTCGTGGCTTCTGTAAACGGAAATATTCCCAAACTCCAGCAGAGCGTTGTGATTAATGCGATTAGTTCTCCGCTCATGTTAGTTAATAGTTGAGAGTTGGTAGTTTGGAGACAGGTGTTCGGAGAAGGAAAGCATAAATATTATTTTACATTTTAAGTACTTTGTTTTTTATCACGTTATCATCTCCTCACAACGAACACCCAACTACGAACTTTCATAATTTCTTTCTCCGAAAATACTGCTGCCTATTCTCACCATGGTGCTTCCTTCCTCAATGGCAATTTTATAATCGCTGCTCATGCCAAAGGAAAGAATAGGTAATTCTAGGTTAATGTTTTTTTGAATTTGAGTTTGAAATTCTTTGAGTGATTTGAATTCCTTTCTGATTTGAGTTTCATCGTTTGTATTCGTAGCCATCGCCATGAATCCGCAAATTTTCACGTTTTCTAATTTTGTGAGCAGCTCTGAAGTAAGAATGGATTCACATTCATCAAAGGATAAACCGAATTTAGTTTCTTCATTGGCAATGTAAACCTGAAGTAAACAATGAATGACACGGTTGTGTTTTTTTCCTTGTTTATTTATTTCTTCCAATAACTTTAAACTGTCTACGCCATGAATCAAATACACAAAGGGTGCAATGTACTTGACTTTGTTGCTTTGTAGATGTCCGATAAAATGCCAGCGAATATCATCAGGAAGTTGTGCGTGCTTATCTGCTAATTCCTGAACATAATTCTCACCGAAATCACGATGTCCGGTCGAGTAGGCTTCTTTAATGAGTTCGTTGGGTTTGGTTTTAGATACGGCAATGAGTGTTACATGCGCTGGCAGTTCAGATTTAATCTTATGTAAATTCTCTTGTACCGACATTTATTAATCTTCAAAGCTATAAATCACTAATCCGCTTCTCATTTTAGGTTCTACCCAGGTTGATTTTGGGGGCATGATGTTGTTAGTGTCTGCAATCCATTTTAAATGTTCCATGGTTACAGGGTACAATCCAAATGAAACAGCCGCTTTTCCTTCGTCCACCATTTTTTTCAACTCTTTACTTCCTTTAATACCCGGTACAAATCCAATGCGTTTATCGGTTTTCAAATCGTGTATATCAAAAATAGGAGAGAGGATATGTTCAGTTAATATAGCAGCATCCAGACTTCCAACAGGATCTTTAGGATTGTAAGTGTTTTCCTTGGCTTGTAATGAATACCATTTGTTATCGAGATACATGGATAACTCATGTTTTTTCTGCGGCGCGAAATCGGAAGCTTTTACTTCATTGACTTCAAATTTTTCTTTAATCTTTTTTATTAAGTCGTTCGGTGAAAGATTATTCAGGTCCTTCACCACACGGTTATAATCATAAATTCTTAATTGCGACTCCGGGAAGAATACACCTAGGTAAAAATTAAAAGCTTCTTCACCGGTATATGATTTTTTCGCGTTTCGTTTTATTTTACCTAATAAAGCAGAAGAAGCAGAACGATGATGCCCGTCGGCAATGTAAATAGATTGAATTGAATCAAATTGCTTGACAAGTGTTTTTACATTGTTTTCCTCACTCAACACCCATAGCGTGTGTCTGACTTTATCTGTAGTTGTAAAATCATAATCCGGATTTTTCTGTGTTGTTTCCTCTACGGTTTTATCAATAATGGCATCGTTAGGGTAACAAAAAAGAACAGGCTCGGCATTAAACTCACACACTTCAAGGTAATCCTTTAGTTTTTCCTCACGGGAAGTAATGGTTTGTTCGTGGATTTTAATCACGCCGTTTAAATAATCATCAATACCAGTGCAGGCAATTATTCCGGTGTACGTATTATTTTCTTTTATCTGACGATAAATATAATAGCAAGGAATTTCATCACGCTTGAAAACATTTTCATCCACAAATTTTTTAAATCTGTTCTTGACTTTTATTAAACGTTCCGGTGATCCGGGTTTTGTTTTAATGTTATCATCAAAATCAGGATTAATAACATGAAGAAACGTATACGGATTACCAATGAGTTTTTCGCGTAGTTCAGAAAGATTGTAAGCGTCAACCGTTCGAGAAGCGACGAGATGTACTTTGTCGTTAACCGGACGGATTGCTTTAAAGGGGATGACTTTAGCCATGTTAATTAGTTAGTAGTTCGGAGTTGGTAGTTCGGAGATAGTCTTCGAATGGTTCCGAAAGATTATTTTTGGCCTGACTACTTTCAAGGTAACTAATTAGCCCACTAATCATCTTGGAAATCTCTATTAGTTTATTTCTTAATTGTAATTCAGTTTTTTGATCAATATATTTTTGTCTTGATATAATAGTAGTACAAACAACGCATTCGCGTACGGAGCGTAGCGAAATAGTTAAAAATTGAATAAATTCTTTTCTTGAGCCGGCAGATCCTTCGCCAATGTTCAATGAAATTGAACACGCGGCTCTTCTGAATTGGGAGGTAATTCCATATTGTTCAGATGAAGGGAATGATTTTGTTAATTCATAAACATTATCAACAAAATCTAATGATTTCTCGTAAACTTTTAGTTTTTCAAAATCAAATAATTCTTTTTTTTCTTCTGACATGTTAATTCTATAGATTATTTTCAAATAATTTTCTCTCCAGTCTACGAACTCCGAACTCTCAACTATTAACTCAATGCGGCTATAATTTTCTCTGCCAACTCCACCCCAATTCTCTCTTGCGCTTCGTTAGTAGCTGCACCAATATGAGGAGTTAAAGAAATTTTCGGATGATTTAAAATGGCAACAGAAGGTTTTGGTTCGTTTTCGAAAACATCTAAACAAGCATGTGAAACTTTTCCGCTGTTTAAGGCTTCTAATAAATCGTCTTCATTAATTACTCCGCCACGTGCCGCATTAACAAGCACCACTCCGTTTTTCATGGAAGCTAATTCGTGTTTGGTAATTAGTTTTCCTCCTGGTACATGGAATGTGATGAAATCACTGTTTTGAATGACTTTATCCAATCCAACCGGTGTTATTTTTACCTTAACATGTGAAGCTCCGTCGATTTCAATTTCAATGGTTGCTTCTGTTACATACGGATCGAAGGCTAAAACTTTCATGCCTAGTCCAAGCGCCATTTTTGCAACGTATTGCCCAATTCTACCGAATCCGACAATACCAATGGTTTTTCCTCTTAATTCTACACCCTTGGCATATTTCTTTTTAAGATCATCAAATTTTGTATCTCCATTACTTGGCATTTGACGGTTACTGTCGTATAAAAAACGTACCGCATTAAATAAGTGTGCAAAAACCAATTCGGCCACCGAGTTAGAAGAAGCAGCGGGCGTGTTAATGACGTTTATGTTTTTGCTTTTCGCGTAATCTACATCAATGTTATCCATTCCAACACCGCCGCGTGCAATAACTTTTAAATTCGGACAAGCGTCGATTACATCTTTACGAACTTTGGTAGCGCTGCGGACCGTTAGAGCCACATAGCCTTTATCGTTTAATTCCTGAATCAGATTTTCTTGTGCAACTTTATCTGTTACAACCGTAAAACCTGCTTTTTCCAATAATTCTTTTCCTATTGCATCGATGCCATCGTTGGCCAGAATTTTTTTACTCATATAAGGGGTTATTTTAGTAGGAACAAATATAAAAGAAAAACCATCAATCGCTTGATGGTTTTTCAAAAAACAGCCATTAAAACCCCTTGCTGTTTAGCTGCTTTTTATTCTTTTATTTGTAACGATTTGGAATCGGCGTAAGCTTCGCCTGAATAATCGATGTTTTTCCAGTTTTTTGATACGTTGGCTAATTTGTTTTGTGCCATTTGCTCTTTCTTATTTCGAGCATTAAAGTATTCCGTGCTCGCTTTTATGCGTTTGGCTTTATTGTCCATGTAACTAATAAAAAATGGCGAGCAAAGTTCTACACCAAACATTCCTACGATGATTATTTGAATTAAGGTTTTCATAAAATTGGTGTTTTAAAAGGTTAAACAATGTGTGAATTGTATTTACTGATTATTACGAAGGCCTTTGAATTGAGGTTGGGATAAAAGCAGACCTTTTAGTAAGTGGTATGTTTTAGCGAATAAGTGGACGGTTTTATCCAATAAAAAAACCGCCGGGTTTAGCGACGGTTTTTCTAAAATTTACATTCTTAAAAACAAGAATGAGTGAGTTAATTGTTTGCCTGAGTGAATGAAGGATTAGCCTTTTTTGCTTTCAAATTGTTTCATAACATCTACTAATATTTGCACACTTTCTAATGGAAGTGCATTGTATAAAGAAGCTCTGTATCCACCCACATCACGGTGACCACGAATACCACTGATGTTTGCTTCTTTCCATAATTTATCAAACTCCGGTTCTAAAGAAGCGTCTTTTAATAAGAAACACGCATTCATATTACTACGGTCTTCCACCGCGGTAGTACCAATGAATAATGGATTACGATCAATTTCGTTATATAATAAATCAGCTTTTTGCTGATTGATTTTTTCGATCCAGCTGATACCCCCGTTTTTCTTTAACCATTGTAAGGTTAAAAGCGTCACATAAATAGGGAATACAGGAGGTGTGTTGTACATGCTTCCGCCTTTAATGTGTACCTGATAATCCAGCATGCTTAACATTTTACGTCCGGTTTTTCCTAAAGCATCTTTTTTAACCATGACCATCGTGCTACCTGCAGGACCCATGTTTTTTTGTGCACCGGCATAAATTAAAGTGAAGTCTTTTGCGTTTACTTTACGACTGAAAATATCAGAGCTCATGTCGCACACCAATGGAATATTACATTTAGGAAAACTCTTCATTTGTGTTCCGTAAATGGTGTTGTTGCTGGTGATGTGCAAATAATCGGCATCGCCAGGAATTTCATAGCCTTTTGGGATGTAATTAAAGTTTTTGTCTTCAGACGAAGCAATCACTTTGGTGTTTCCAATTAGTTTAGCTTCTTTAATGGCTTTACTCGCCCAAACGCCGGTATTTACATAAGCAGCAGTACCGTTTTCTCTTAATAAATTATAAGGAACCATTGCAAACTGTAAGCTTGCACCGCCACCTAAATAAAGTACTTCGTATTCGTCACCCACTTCAAATAATTCTTTCACAATCGAACAGGCTTCATCCATCACCTTTTCGTAGTTCTTACTGCGGTGAGAAATTTCTAATAAAGAAAGGTTAAGGTTATCAAAATTAATGCAGGCTTCAGAAGCTTGTTTTAATACTTCCTGTGGTAATATACCCGGACCTGCGCTGAAATTGTGAACTTTTGACATATACGAAGGGTTTTAAATTTGACTTCGAATTTAGGAAGAAAATTGAAAGGCGCTTCAGAGTTTGATGATTTTCTTTGATTTATTTTCTAACTCAATCATAAGGTAAGTGGCAGCGTTATCGTTTTGTTGTAGATTAACCATGGAGTAACCGGATGCGTTCTCAATAAGTACTTTTCCTTTATTATCAATCAATAAGTTTTGTTCCTCTTCTTCAACCCAGAAATAATGCGCAAAAATCCGCGTTAAGGAACCTTTAGTTTTAAAAACTTCAGTGCCGGCAGTACTAATCAAAACAGTTTCGGATTTGGTTTTTACGATGCTGATGCTGTCTTTAAAATCAGTTGCCTCCAGGTATTTGCACGGAATGACAATATTTAATTTTCTATCGGTAAATCCGTATTTGTTTTTCTTTTTTATGCGAATAAGATTGTTCTGCGCGAAATAAACTTCGTCAAACGTACCAAACTCAACGCTCACTTTTCCGTTAGCATCCATAATGGCTTGCTTTTTGTTTTTAATCAATTTAAAAGCAAGTCCATTAGTATAATAAGAAACCGGTAATTCTTTTTTAAACTCATTATCTACATCCGTAATAAAACAATTTTTACTGCTGTAGAAGCCGTATTTATTATTTCGTACTAATATAAAATTGGAATGTTCTGCTTTCAAGATGAGCTCGTACCGGGCATTTAAAAATAAACTATCGCTATCATTAATTAAACCATACAGTCCGTTCATTTTTACAATGGCAATATTGTTATCGTCAAAATCAGAAATCCATTGGTAACGGGCACTGAATGTTTTTCCGCTTTTGGTAATGAAACCGTATAGTCCATTGTCCATGTAATAAGCTTTTCCGTTTTTGAAATCGCCCAATTTATCAAAACGCGGTTGCAGAATGTAATTCCCGTAAATATCCAGCGCGCCATATTTGTTATTTACTTTTACGGTGTAAACCATCTCACTTTGTTCCGATAAATCATCAAACGGTCCTGCTGTTTCTTGGCCTTGACGATTAATTAAAAACCATTGTCCGTTTTTATTTACGGGAGCAATACCGCTGATAAAAGGAAACGCTTCGGTATAAAAAGAGTTAAAAACATTTTTGTTTTCTTTGTTTACAAACCAGGCACTGTCATTACGTGTCACCACTGCCACACCTTCTTTAAAAGGCGTTGCCGCATCGTAGGTTGCAGGAATCACAAATGCACCCGATGTATCGATGAAACCAACATAATCGCTGTCGTTAAGCGGAATCAGGATTTTATTATTGAGTTCAATTTCTTTATTAATAGATTCTTTAAACGGAAACTCCGGATAAGCATTCATGAAACCGGTGAGTTCATCGTTATTATAAGATTTAACTGTTAAGGCATAAAGCATTTTCCAGGCTTCATTGTAAAAACGACTTTTGGGATAATTATGTACATAAAACTCGAGACCTTGCACATCATTGTTTTTACGATAGAGCTGAAACAAATCATCCTGAGCTTTGCCAATGAATTTATTGATTGGGTACTGACGAATAAAATCAATGTACACCTGCGCCGATTTAAGTACCGTGTATTCTTCAAACAATTGTTTGTCGTATAAAGTTTGAAGTTCCCGGTAAAGGTGACTTTGCGGAAAACGAAGAAGAACGGAGTAGGTACTATCGCTGTTGTTGTAATACTGATTTTGTGAAAAAATGAGTTGATCACGTTTTAGAAGTGCCTGTTGTTTTAAGTTTTGCGGGGCAAAGGGATTTTTAACCAAAAAAACCTCCAGATCGGAGGTGTTATTAGCTAATAAAGCCTTTTTAAGCAGTTTTTGAGCGATACTGTCGGCCAAAATGGAGATATGAACGCTATCGATAATAAAACCATTATAGGATTCCTTAAGCGGTGACTTTTTAAAGAAATTTCCGGCACGGGTGATGTATTTAGCGGCGCTGTCGGCATTGCTAAAAGGGTTATCCGACCGGTAAAACAGGGTGGAAAGTCCGTAGGCTGCCGGTGCATTGGGCTGCTTTTTCAGTACCTCATAAAACAACTTTTTAGCCTTAAAATAATCGTAAATCGAGAGCGCCTCATAAGCCTGATTTATCTTAGCTCCACGGAGGGAAAAAGCTGTTAATATTAAGTAGAAAAAAAGCGGTTTAATTAGCCTCATCAGGACCTAAAATTATACTTTTGCAGGGTTAACTTATTAAAATGTTTACAACAGGACGAATTATCTTTGCTTTGAGCTTTTTGGTTGTTTTTGTGATTGTCATGTTTATGTCATTCCGCAAGGATAAAAAGGTCAATACCACCCATTACCCTAACTCATCTAAAATCCTTTTAGGTGTATTGTTAATATTATTGTTACTTTATTTGATCGTTAAGGCCCGTAAATTTTTGTAATCGGCTTTTTTTTGCTATATATTTGTAGTCGAATTAAGGATTTTAACAGATTAATTCAAAAAAACTGTAGCTCAATTTTAATTCAAATTGAAACAAAAGAAATGAAGAAATTAATTGCATCAATTACATTTTTAATGGCAGCGCAAATAGGTTTTGCGGCTAAGCTTGTTGTAGAAGGCAAGTATCAAAACAAAAATGTGTTTGTACAAAATTTTTATGGTGGAGCAGGCGTAGGTTTCTGTGCTCTTGAAGTAAAAGTAAACGGTAATATTACTACTGACGAAGTTAACTCAAGTGCATTTGAGATTGATTTAGCTTCTATGAAATTAAAATACGGTCAAGATGTAACCATCGAGATTACGCATAAGAATGATTGCACGCCACGTGTTTTAAACATGGATGATTTACGTCCACGTCCAAGTTTTGAAGTATTAACTATGGGAATTTCTTCAGCAGGAATTTTAAAATGGTCTACCAAAAACGAAAGCGGTGCATTACCATACATTATTGAGCAATTCAAATGGAACAAATGGGTTCCAATCGGAGAAGTAAATGGTGTAGGTACTCCTGAATCTCACGAATATTCTTTTAAAGTAACTGCTCATAGCGGCGCTAACAAATACCGTGTGAAACAAGTTGGTTTTAACTCAGAACCAAAATATTCTAATCATGTTGTTTACAACTCAGCTTCTGAAAAACCAAGCTTCGCTATCAATAAAGAAAATACTTCCATTCAATTTACAGCCGAAACTGCTTATGAAGTGTATGATAATTTCGGTATAATCGTAAAAAGAGGTTTTGGAAAAGATTTAGGAATCGAAAATCTTTCTAAAGGAAAATATTACTTGTGTTACGATAATCAGGTAGCTGAAATCGAGAAAAAGAAATCAAAATAATTACAGCAGTTTTTTAAATTCGTTTAAAATCATTGCTGTTGCTCCCCAAACAATTTTGCCCCGTACATCAAAGTACGGGGTTTTTAATTTATAACCCGGCGCCGGTTCAACAACAGTTTGTTTAATTAGTTCCGGATTTTTTAAATCACTTAAATTAAGCTCCAGCAAAGATTTTACTTCGTTTTCATTCAGCGCATACCGCAAATCGTTTCCTGTGTATACGCCCACATACGGATTTACCAAAAAGCCACTCACCGGAATATAAAGCGGTGTAAGTTCGCCAATCACCTCAATGTGCGAATGAATTCCAATCTCTTCACCACATTCCCGCAAGGCCGTATGCATTAAACTTTCATCCTGGTCTTCTTTTTTTCCTCCCGGAAAACTGACTTGTCCGCTATGTGCGCCATTATATGTATGTCGTTCCGTGAGCGGAATAAAAAATTCTCCTTCTCTTTGAGCCAATAACACTAAAACTGCGCTGCTTCTATAATTACCTTTTTTTAAATCCTCGTACTTAATTTTTTCGCGGCTGATATGCGCCATTTCAAACTGCGCTGCTTCGCCGGGCAAAGTGCCTTGTAATTGTTCTTTTAAGCTAATTATAAATGGATGGTTTAACACGTCTACAAAAGTAGATAAAACGCCGAAATAACACTTGTAAAGCCGTAAAATGCGTAACTTTGCGCCATGAGTGAGTTTAAGCTGAATACTATTGAAGAGGCCTTGTCTGATCTTAAAAACGGTAAGGTAATTATTGTGGTGGATGATGAAGACCGTGAGAACGAAGGCGATTTTATTACCGCTGCCAAAAATGTAACGCCTGAAGTAATAAATTTCATGGCCACGCACGGACGTGGATTAATTTGTACCGCGGTTACCGAACAACGTGCAGCCGAGCTGGATTTACAGTTGATGGTAAGTAAAAACACAGCTTCTCATGAAACGGCATTTACAGTTTCCATTGATTTACTCGGACATGGTTGCACCACTGGTATTTCGGCGCAAGATCGCGCTAAAACCGTTCAAGCTTTAATTGATCCAACTATTAAGCCAACAGATTTTGGCCGACCAGGACATATATTTCCCTTGATTGCAAAAAATGGCGGTGTGTTACGTCGTACCGGTCATACCGAAGCTACCGTTGATTTGGCCATGCTTGCCGGTTTTGAACCTTGTGGTGCCTTGGTTGAAATTATGAATGAAGACGGAACCATGGCGCGTTTACCTGACTTGGTAAAAATTGCAGCTAAGTTCGATTTGAAAATCATTACCATCAAAGATTTGATTTCATACCGTTTGGCAAAAGAAAGTATTGTAGAGCGACAAGTAGAAGTAGAGATGCCGACCGAGTGGGGAACTTTTAAATTGGTAGATTATAAAGTAAATACTAACGGTCAGGAACACCTGGCATTAGTAAAAGGGGAGTGGAAGGAAAATGAACCGGTATTGGTGCGCGTACACTCTTCTTGCGTTACCGGCGATATTTTTGGAAGTTGCCGTTGCGATTGCGGTCCGCAATTACACGAAGCCATGCGCATGATTGAGAAAGAAGGTAAAGGCGTTATTGTGTATATGAATCAGGAAGGAAGGGGTATTGGTTTATTGAATAAATTAAAAGCGTACAAACTTCAGGAAAACGGACGCGACACCGTGGAAGCTAATTTGGAGTTAGGATTTAAAATGGATGAACGTGATTATGGAATAGGCGCGCAGATATTACGCGATTTAGGTGTGCATAAAATAAAATTAATGACAAACAATCCGAAGAAGAGAGCAGGTTTGATTGGTTATGGATTAGAAATTGTGGAAAATGTATCCATCGTCATCCCACCTAATCCGCATAATGCAAAATACCTTCAAACGAAGAAAGAAAAAATGGGGCACCATTTTTAATTTAGAACTAAGATTTATTTAAGGCGTTCCAGGACGCCTTTTCTTTTGACTATGTTTTTGTAATCCCACTGAATCTCTTTCGATTTTTTAAGCCAGCGTTTTAAATTTTTGCTGTTAATCTCATCGGCTGAAGTGTAGATAATAGAAGCATCTTTAAATTTGCCGCTTTTTCCCGGGATTAATTCTTCTTCTTCAAAACTAACACCACTCCAAAACATCAATTGTATGCCGGCTTTTAATTTGCTGTAACCAACAATGGGATTACCATCCAAAAACCAAACCGGATGCGCGTGCCAAACTTTATTTTCTGCTTCCGGAAGATGCTCCTGAATGATTTCGTACAAGGCATTGCAAATCTCCTTATCGGATTTGGTTTGTTTGCTGTGATAGGCTTTTACATCTTTATTCATAAAATAAAGATACAAATAACAATGATAAATCAACATACACAAGTAAAGGCGGCCATAGTTTATTTTCCCGAATTCAGTGACCGTTTTATTAGAATGCAGCAGAAAATGATTTTAAATGGTATGAGTATGAAAACATTTCAAAGTTACATTCGGAATATAGCCCGATTAAGTTTAGAGTTAAAAAAATTACCGGAGTGTGCAACGGAAGAAGAGATAAATGCCGTATTAACAATTTTAAATAAACAAAACAAACTCGAATCGCGCAGTGGGTATAAGCACATGATTTATGGTTTAAGGTATTATTTAAAAATGTTAAACAGTAAGTATGAATATTTACGACTTCCCAGTATTAAACAAGATAAAAGTTTACCATTGATATTAAGTAAGGCAGAGATACAGCGGTTATTTTTATCCTGTAAGGAAGGCCGACAAAAATTAATGTTGATGTTAATTTATTCAGCCGGATTGCGGGCACAGGAAGCTGCCGGTTTAAAATTGCAGGATATTGATTGGGACCGGAAATTAATACATATAAAAAATGGGAAGGGGGGTAAAGACCGTTATGTTCCTTTGTCGCTATATCTTATAAATGAATTAAAAGAATATTTGTTTAACTATAAACCCGTTTATTATTTATTCAATAACAAAGCGGGCCGCGTAATTGGAACATCAACCTTAAGACATAACATGCATGAAGTGGTAAAAAGAGCAGGGTTGTTAAAAAAGGGAATTTGTTTGCATACATTACGTCACAGTTACGCTACGCATTTACTTGAAGACGGATTAAACATAGTATCGATTAAAGAATTGTTAGGACATGCCAACATTGAAGCTACTTTAGTTTATTTGCATGTTGCCAATTACGAGAGTCCTAAAAAATGTTCGCCATTGGATAATTTGTATGATGAGAAAAATATAAACGAAGAAGAAGCAAAAGAAAAAATAAAATGGATTGTTGATTTTACCTTAAAAAACGGTTTGGATAAACCCAGAAAAGATAATCAACTTCGTTTATTTGAAATAGGCTCAGACACCTAGCCTGTGTTTACACCAAAATCATCAGCGGGTTGTATGGTCCAGACAATGTTTTGGAGCCGGGTATTTAGTTTATTATTTACATAAGTCAAACAGTCTACGCCATTAACCGTATAAGAAGAAATGAAGTAATTACTTATAAATCCCTTTCTTATGCCGGGCTTATACCAAGGGTTTTCTTTATACTTTTTACAACTAATTAGTGCAAGTGAAAAAACAAAAGTGAGCGCACAAATAGTAATATGTTGGAATTTAAAGTTCATCTTAAAGACTCTAACGGGAATAATCAAGAAATAGTATAATTGAAATGACGTTTGACGGTATTAGCAATAACTTTCGGCGAATAAACGTTTTCGGATATTATTACTATAACTCCCGGCGACCTTTTTTATCAAGAGAACGAAGGTTGAGGTGAGCGAAAAGAATTTCTCTGCAAGGTTTAATGTCTTCACACCAACGATGACTCTATATTCTTCATAGATTTAAACCTCTTGGTATTTAGATAATTACATTAAAAACTAAGAATTTAGTTGTATAACTAAAAACTTAGTTATATATTTGTGCTGTCATGGAACTTAAGGAATTAACCAAAGCGGAAGAAGAAGTAATGCAGATACTTTGGAAGAATGGAAAGGGATTTATAAAGGATTTTCTGGAAGAATTTCCTAAACCCAAACCGGCTTACAATACTGTATCAACCATTATTCGCATATTAGAAACTAAAGGATTTGTTGATCACAAATCTTACGGAAAAACATTTGAGTACTTTCCGCTCGTGAGTAAGAAGCAGTATTCTGATTTTATCATGAAATCCATGATGAAAAATTATTTTGGAAACTCATTTAAACAAATGGTTTCTTTTTTTGCGGAAAACAACAAATTGTCTATAAAAGATTTGGATGAATTAATGAAAGAAGTAAAAAGGAGTAAACATGATAAATGATTTTGTGCTTTATAGTCTTAAATCAGTTGTGATTTTCTCGCTTCTGTTCATCCCTTATTTTTTGTTTCGGGGAGATACATTTTTTGTACGCAATCGTTTGTACCTGCTATTAGCTTTGATTCTTTCATTGGTTTTACCTCTGCTCAGTTTTAATATGGATCAGAATGAAAGCCGTCTTAATTTTGTGCTTTCAACAATTTCAATTAACGAAAAAATAGAAGAAGCGCCTGTCAACAGTTCTGAGTTGTTGCCTTGGCTCGTAAAAGTTTTTTTAATAATCAGTGGTCTCTTTTTACTTCGGTTTTTTGTTTCCATTTCCAATATTATCCTAATGATTCTACGTAACCCAAAAGAGAAGCGGGAGAAGGAAACAATAGTATGGATGAAGGGACCGACCGATTTTTCATTTTTCCGATACATCTTTTTATCACGTGATAAGTATCATCCAAGCATTCACCAACATGAGCGCATACATGTACAGCGTTTCCATAGTGTTGATATCATCTTATTCGAGTTGTTTCGCTGTTTTCAATGGTATAACCCATTAGTATGGGTGGCACTATCTGAGATAAGGACACAACACGAATATGAGGCGGATGAATTAACCGTAGGTAAGAATAAAACCGAGTATCAGGCATTGCTTCTCTCTTTAGTTTTGGAGAAAGACCTGGTTCACATGACAAACTCGTTTTATTATTTAACCATTAAAAAAAGATTCACCATGATGAACAAAAAAAGAAGCCCTAAAAGGGCATTAACCAAAACACTCGCAGTACTACCTTTTGTACTGCTATCGGCAGGATTATTCTCTAATATTCACCGGCCTGAGGACAACAATGATCAAACAGTGCTCCATTATTCCACAGGTGCGAAGTCCGATACACTCGCTCCGGAATTTAAAGGCGGCAATGAAGCATTTGTAAAATACCTTAGCAGTAGCATTAAGTATCCTGAGAAAGCAAAAAAGGATAAAAAAGCGGGAATTGTTGTGGTTTCGTTTGTGATTGATAAAAGCGGTAAAGTAAAAAACACCCTTGTGAAAGAAGGTG
The DNA here is from genome assembly GCA_017303905.1 of Bacteroidota bacterium. Taxonomy (NCBI): domain Bacteria; kingdom Pseudomonadati; phylum Bacteroidota; species Bacteroidota bacterium. The sequence continues at coordinate 121,497 of JAFLBH010000004.1, read as the reverse complement.
TAAGTCCTGAGTTGGATAAAGAAGCGCTACGTGTTATCAACTCTATGCCAGCTTGGAAAGCGGGGAGCGTGGGCGGAAAAGCAATAGAAACCGAACTTTGTGTCCCAATCAGTTTTAAACTGGATTAATACATCTTTACAAAAGAAACCGCCTCGGAAAAATCGAGGCGGTTTTATTTTACGATGCAAGTGTTTTTTTCGAGAGCGCTAAAATAATTTCAAAATTTTTTGTGAAGACGGACAAGATGTATTTGTGCATGTATCCGGATTAATAGATAATATTAACGATAATGATGAAGTAACCTATGATCGGGAAAGAGGCAAAAAAGGCTTTAACGCGATAAACGTAACACGAGTGTAAAAAAGCAAAAAAAGCAAACCAAAAGGTTTGCTTTTTTTGATTCAATAAGTTGTGTTTGATACAATGAATTAAATTAGACGTAATCACTCTCTCAAAATCTTCTCCAAGGCTTTGCCTTTTGCCAATTCGTCTATTAATTTATCTAAATAACGAATTTGCTGCATTAATGGCTCTTTAATTTCTTCTACACGGTAACCGCATATAACTCCGGTAATTTTGTTGACGTTTTTATTCAGTTTGGCCTGTGCAAAGAAGGTTTCGAAATCAGTTTTATTATCTAAATGTTCTTTTAGTTTTTTTGCATCATAACCCGTAAGCCAGAATATTATTTCATCTACTTCTGCTTTAGTTCTGCCTTTTTTTTCTGCCTTTGCAATATAGTGGGGGTACACACTCGCAAAAGCCATGGCATATACTTTGTGATTCTGATTCATAATTTATCCTTAATCCTAGTAAAGATATTTATTTTTTCAGAATTCATAGGAGGCATTCGGGACTTAATTTTCTATTTATAACTTACGCTTCCGTTGTTAAGTAAGGCTTTTGCAGATTCAATCCAGTCTTGCTGAACACTTAGTAAATACATAGGTTCAATTCCAATAAACTCATATTTACTTTTATCATAATATTTGGTGGTTGTGCTGTTTATGGTAAAGTCCCCATCCGGAATTTTATGTTCCATCACATCGCCATAACCTATATAGCCACCCGAATTTTGTCCAAGCGTAATAACCTTTTTGCTTTGCATTAAATAATAAATAAACCCTTCGGCTGCGCTGGCTGTTCCCTGATTAAATAATACCGCTATCTTTTTAGGAAATAGTGTCGCACTATCTAGTATCCAGTAATTATTAGTTGATTCATTTTGTGGAATAAAACTATAAGGACTGGATGATTTCATTCGTTGTATAAGTGCACTATCTTTATGATTTTTTTCGTAAATGCTAATGTTTTGCGGTGATACCCACACATCTACAGAATCTGTTTTTAGCGGGTTGGTATAAGCTAAGGGTAAAAGTTTTAAGTAGGAAGCCTCACTTCCTCCACCGTTATCTCTTAAGTCAATAATTAAATTGGCTTTGCTTTTGATGGCCGGTATTATACTATCGTAAAAGTTGTCAAGTTCCTTTGTGTGTTGCGCCGAAAATGACTTTAAACGCAGGTAATTTGTATTGGCATCAATAGCGTAGAAGGAATAAATCTTATCATCTTCTTTAGTGCCGTTAATCTTCTGAAATCCCAATCCGGGTATAAGGCCATTTTCTATCTTTTGAGTTTTGTAGATTTTATCGAAGTTAAAGCCATATATTCCTATGTTATAAGTGATATAGTAATTGTTGTCTCCTAGTGCTTTTAACTCGAGTAGTACATGGCCTTTTTCCGCTAGTTTATTTTGCTTTAAGATTATTCCTAGATAATTTCCGGGTTTATGTTCATCGGCAACAATTCCAAAGAAAGTATTTCTGCCATCACTGTATAATCCTTCAATGTCATTTACATTATTTGCTTGAAGTTTAGAAATAAGTGCGGCCGTATCAATATTTAATTTACGGAATGATTTATAAGTTTCTGAATTTTTAAAATTAACGATTTGTTCAGTACTACCAAGTGGTTTTCTTATGAGATGATAACCAATTGAACTATGGTGGTCCTTTAATAGAGATACATATTTCTCGAGGTATATAATGCAATTGTCTTTAGTTTTATCTCTAATTAATTCCGACTTTATCTTCTTTACATCTGCTAAATAAATTTTATGTAATTGTTTATCGGATTTGATTTTTTGAAAAGCAGGATTGTTCTGCTCAAAGTATTGAATTGTATAATCTAGCTGACTTTCACAAGTACAGTTTTGTGAAAAAAGCGATAAGCCGAAAGCAAGTATAATCAGTGTAATACAATAGCGCGTCATAGGTGTGTTTTTATTCTATAACGTACGAGAGTGATTAAAAGTTACAAGTACAGTAGTAGATTTGTGAAATGAATAACTATTTGACTCTCAACTTAGGGGAGTGCAACTGATTATGTAAAATAGTTATTTACTCACACAGCCATCTTGTTCCCAATGAAAATGTTTCGTAATGGTATTTCACTTTCCCGCTGCTTTCGTTATAGGAACATCCTATTAATCCGAGCGAGCCGCTATTGAGTAAGTTATTTATCAAAGGATTTGATTTTAGAATTCGCTCGGCCTGTTGATACATTTTATCCGACCCAAGCAATACCAGTAACTTTATGTCTTGTTTGCTGCAAAAGTGTTCCGCTAACGTCATATGACTCGATTCAAAATGTTCCCACATAACAGGCACATGCGTCAGTTCTCTTTCTGACTGATCAAAAATAATGTCGGGATGATGTTTAATGTCACAGCTGCTAAATACAAGAATTGAAGGGCTTACCTCTGATTCAAGATTTGTTATTCTCACAAACATATTTCGATTATCCTTTAACCGATTTTGGAATCTTTCATTTCCTTTTTTTATCATTTCAAAGGCCATCCAGGGTGTAAGTCCCATTTGGGTTGCTTGATGCAGTGTTTTCATACTTCAGTTTTTTTAGTTAACAATAACTAGGCTTCGGTTTTTGCCCCTCGTTTTTTAAAAACCACTTTTACAACAAAATAGATGATTAAGGCAGATAATACGCCGGTTAAAAAGTCAGTCAACGGAACCATTACAGCAGTATACACCATCATTGAAAATTCGAATTTACCTTGGTGTTTTATTTCCTTAATCTCTTTTACTTTAATCATGTTACTGGCCACCCAAACTAAGATACCGCCAATACAAGCCATGGGAATTAATTCAAGATATTGCGCTAAATAGAAAGCCATGGTAAGTTTAAGCGCGGCTTTAAAGTATCCGGCTAACGGTGTTTGAGCACCGGCTTTGATGCTTGTTGCAGTTCGTGCTAATGCTCCTGTGCATGGAAATCCTTGTACCAAAGGTGTAATTATCTGCACCATGCCTTGTCCGAAAAATTCTTTATCAGGATTGAACGGTGTTTTTTGATTATTGGCTAGTTTATCTGCCATGGAGGAGCATAAAATGCTTTCTACACCCGATACAAATACAATAGCGCATACAAAATATACGATGTCAAGTATCACTGATCCGTTTAATGCAGGTAAGTAAGGTGCCGTGAACACAAAAAAGTTATTTGGAATAGAACCATAAAGATCCTTTACTAATATTATATTCTTGTCGCTTAATAAAGTGGCTGATAAAATGGTGGCCGTTGCCATGGCAATTACCGGCCCCGGAATAAAAATGGAAACGCGTAGTAAAAGTTTAGTTAATCCGAAGGTTAATACACCTAATAGCACAGACCAAATATTTATTTTATCCAGATTGCCAAGTGCTGTCGTGAAATTGTGTATTAATCCTCCTTTAATGTCTTCGTCTTGTCCTAAAAAATCAGAGAAGGATTCAATTCCTAATATATCTTCAAGATTGGTGAGAGCGATTGCAACCGCGATTCCGATAGTAAAGCCAACTATTATGGAGTTAGGCACTAACTTTGCAAATCGTCCGAAACCAAATAATCCCATTATTATTAAAATAATTCCGGAGATAATGGAAACTAAAATTAAGAAACCATGAGCCTCCGCAAAGTCGCCCCCGTTAGCCGGACCATATTTCGAAATTAAACCTGCAATCACGGGAATGAAAGCGGCTGTTGGTCCGTACACTTGGTATTTCGAACCGCCAAATGTTCTTCCAACTACACAGGCTAAAGCGCCGGCAATGATACCGTGTTCCGGTCTCATACCCATCGCCATAGCAAATCCCATGGCCATAGGAATAGCAGTCATGGCAACAATTAGCCCTGCACTAAAATCGCGATAAACTGTTTTGGCCCAGCTTTGTTTGGTTAAGTCTTCCCATCTCGAATCAAAAAGTGTAAAAAACAGTTTTAGTCTAGCGATTGGTGTGGTTGGAAATTGAGTTTTGTTCATGTTAGTTAAATAAAGAGGTTAATTGTTCTTGTTCATTGGAGTTGGTGTTTAAATTCCAGCTGGCCTTATGCAAATAAATATTAAGCGATTGCAAAAGCGGTATCGGATTAAAAGCGTGTTTGAGTGTTTTTAATTTGTATTCGCTTGGAATATAAACAGCGGTAATGTTGTTTGATTGTAAAATGAAATTGAGTTGTGATGAATTGTTATGATGCAAGAGCTCAATAATAAAATCGGAAGGCTTTAATCCATAACGATTGCGAAGAATTTCGAGCGCTTCTTTAAATTCAGGACTTTGTTTCGACTTAATGATTTTTTGAGGTGAGTAGAATAATAAATCGGTGATAGAATCATTTAAGAATTCAGCATATAATAGAACTATTCTAACCGGTTGATCCTTGTTTTCCTCCAAGGCAATCTTAACCGTGTTTAATGAAGTAACACAAAAGTCTATAGGAATTAATATGTTTTTGGGCATACGGACATTAATTAATGACCGCAAGTTGAAGGTGCCAAATTAGCACGGATTAAAAATTACATTAAAATCAGATTAGAATTCTTAAGATTGTAAGAAGAGGGGCAGTTTTACCTGAACAGTTGTACCCGCATTTAAGGCAGATTGAACAATAAGCTGTCCTTGGTGTAGCTTAATAACATTTCTGGTGAGTGGTAAGCCAATGCCATACCCTTCATACATTTTAGTATTGGAAGCTCTGAAGAAGGGGTCATAAATAAACGCTACTTCCGATTCAGGAATACCAATACCTTGATCTTTAATGGTAACAATAATCTGACTGTCGGAGGAAGCTATGAAAACCGTAACTTGTTTGTTGTTCGAGTATTTACACGCATTATTCAATAAATTGGCAAATGCAAGTTGAAGTAACTGTTTGTTGCCTTTTACTTTTAGTTTTTTAGGGTCTTCAGGTAACAAGCTTAAATCAACAGTAATTTTATTGTCGGGATTTAATTTATCAATAATATTTTTTGTTTCCCAAATCACTTCATCAATCCTGATTCGCTCTAATACAATGGCATTGCCTTTATAACCTGTTTGTGCCAAAAAGAGCAAGGATTTAGTGATATTATCTAATCTCTCAGCCTGAAAGGAAATGTTTTTTAAAGACTGTATATATTCTTCCTGGGTTCTGGGTTTTAAAAGTGCTACATCCGCTTCTCCGATGATAGAGGTTAATGGTGTACCTAATTCATGCGAAGCGTTACTGATGAAATTTTTATGTGTTTCAAAAGCAGTTTCGATGCGGTTTAATAAATCATTAAATGTTAGTATCAGTTCTTTGATTTCGTTATTTGTATTTGTATCATCAAGTCGGAGATGAATATTTTCGGTGCTAATTTGTTTTACATTACCGATGATACGTTTAATGGGCAAAAAGATGTGTCGTGAGAAATAAAACGATAGTGAGATGACCAGAATAATTACAAAGGATATTCCGCCAATGAGAAGGTTTCTTAAAAATATCAAATGATGAGAAACGTAATAATTTTCAGCCGAAACAATGATGAAATAATCTTTATTGTTAATTGAGCGTTTGGAGCCCGCAAAAAAACGATTCCCACTCTTAGAAGTGGCTTTACCTTTCGAATATAAAGCCTCAATAAAGTCGGAAGGAAAATTATAGTCTTGCACTAATGTGGCCGCAGTAACGTTGGTTTTTAGTTCAATCAAATATTCTTTTTCTTTTTCCAGCATTTCGAGGTGTTGCGTTTTTAAAACCTTTACATTTTCTGCATTGGTAGAATCAGATTCCAGGTAATATTGTGTTGCAATACGTACTCTGGTTTCAAGTCGTTTATAAAAATCGACGTAAGAATATTTGTTAACGAAGAAGTATACGGTGATTCCAAAAATGACCACAATGGTTACACAAACCAGCCCAATAATTAATGCAACTTTAGTTTGTGTTTTCATTTTTCTTTTATAACATAACCCATGCCTACTACTGTGTGAATTAGCTTAGGTTCGAATTCAGCATCAATTTTCTTTCTTAGATAATTAATGTATACATCCACAACGTTGGTGCCCAGATTAAAATTAATATCCCAGGCGGTTTCTAATAACTGCATTCGAGACAATACGTTGCCTTTGTTCTTTAAGAGTACTAACAATAAGCGGTATTCAGTAGCAGTAAGAGTTATTTCAATTCCCTTACGTGTAACGATTTTGGTTTTGTCGTTAAGTTCCAGGTCGGCAATTTTATAAACGATATTACTTTCTTTTTCATTGGCTTCATTTTGTGAAGAGCGACGTACTAAAGCATTGATGCGTGCATTTAATTCAATAAACTTGAAAGGCTTAACGAGATAATCGTCGGCACCAATATTTAAGCCAAGAGCAATATTTTCCGATGTTCCGAGTGCTGTTAAAAATAGAATAGGGGATTTTATGTTTTGTTGTCGCAATTTCTGACATACTTCAATGCCGGTGATATCAGGAAGCATGATATCTAGAATATATAAATCAAAACCGGTTTCTGCGCTTTGTTTTAAAGCCGACTCGCCATCAACGGCCACTTTAACAGTGTGTCCCGCTTCGGTTAAACCCTTTTTGATAAAATCAACCACGCCGGCTTCATCTTCCACTAAAAGTATATGTGCTGAAATCTTTGAATTCATGAATCGATTTTGATTTGTTCAACTATACTACTGAAAATTATTCATAATTGAACGTAAAATCTTTTATTTAACAATCCAAACGGGGGTTTCATCTCTTTTAGGTTGTGAAGTAATTTGTTTTCTTTCTCCACTCTGAATATTTAAAATCCAAATATCGTAATTATTAGAATTTCCGGATGTAAAGGCCAGCCATTTACCATCAGGTGACCAAGAGGGTGAATAATCCTCTGCAACATCATTTGTAATGTTTTTAATATTACTTCCATCCAGATCCATTAGAAAGATATCCCAATAACTTTTTTCGCTTTCGCCGTAAAAGGCGATGGTTTTACCATCAGGTGAAATTTGTGGTCCACCATCAAAACCTTCCCTTGTAGTTAATCGCTTTTCACCGGTTCCATCAGTATTTATAATAAAAATTTCTCCGTTTGATTTTGATAGTGAATCAGACGGATCTTTTATATCACGAGTAAAAATTAGTTTTTTTCCATCCGGACTCCAAAAAACAGCATCTTCATAAAACATATTGTTTGTTATACGTTTAATTTGACTACCATCACTATTTGCAATATAAATCTCTCCTTGTTTTTCATCACGGTTAGATTCGAAAACTATTTTTTTTCCGTCCGGAGAAACTGTTGGTAATCTATCTTCTGATTTGTTGTTACTTAAATTTATAGGATTACTTCCGTCTAAATTCATTACATAAAGTTCTTCATTTCCGTCGCGATTAGTTGAGAAGTAAATTTTTTTGTTTTGTCGACTGTATGAAGCCCAATAATCAGTCTTAGAATGATTGCTTAAATTTTTTGCGTTTTGTCCATCAGAATCCATAATGTAAATTTCAAAATTTCCATCACGAGTACTCATGAAAGCAATTTGCCAATCCTTTAAGCTTTTTTGCGAAAATCCTAAAAAAGAAGTCGTCAGAAGAGTAAGTAAGCTTATATAATGTTTTTTCATTCTTTTTTGTTTGTTTTGAGTATTGGATTTTTTAGAAGTTAAAAATTGATGTTTTTAAATTTCAAGTTTTCTTGCTTTAGTGCCTTTTTCAAAACAGGAATAGCGCTTTTACCAATTCCATGTAGTTTTAGAATTTCCTTTTCGCTATATTTAGATAATTGGTTTAATGTTTTTATGCCTTCGTTTTTGAGAGCTCTTTGTGCAGGAGCGGATAAGCCTGACATAAACCCGGCACTGTCTTTTTTTAGTTTTTCACAAACGGGACAAGTGGGACAAGAGCTTGATTTGTAAAATTGATGCCCTTTGTTACATGTTTTTAAAATGCCCTTTGTTTTTTTAGCGGCGTTTTTTTCTGAAATTTCCTTCGCCCTGAACTTAACCATTTTGGTAATTAAGTCGAGAGGCAGTTCTTTATTTAAAGGAAACTGAACAGCGCCTTTAGAATGTTTGTATGGCGTCAATTCTTTTTTTAAATGAACGAGTGGAGAAGTGCTTGGGTAAAAACCAATGTGATTTTTGTAAGCGGCAAAATAAGCAAGCACACCATTTAATTTGTACGCCGGCATATTATAACCAATGTGTTCTATTGCATCCGGTGCTGCTTTTTTTATGCAAGCGCGTAGCTGAATCAACAGCTTCTTTTGAATAGGTTCTTGCAAATTAATGTATTCGTCAACGCTGATATATTTTTTCATGATAGTTTAAATATGAATCCCAATTATACAAACGTCATCTACTTGCTCCAGATTTCCTTTCCATGAATTAAATGCTTCGGATAATATTTCTGCTTGCTGTTTAGTTGGATGATGATAAGAAGATAACATTAATTCCTGCAGTTGTTTGTATTTAAATTTTTTACCGTTAGTTCCTCCAAATTGGTCGGCGTAGCCGTCTGTAATTAGATAAAATATTGTATCGGAGGTTAAGGCTAATTCATGCGTTGCAAACCGTTGAGGATTATCAATCATTCCTATCGGCTGCTTCGTGGCTTTAATTTCATTTAGTTCATTGTTTTGTATATACCAAAGCGGATTATTAGCCCCACTCCAGCTAACTTTTTTATTTTTTTTATCAATACATAATAAGGATATATCCATTCCGTCTTTTACATTGTTTTGACTTTTCTCGAAAGTTTCAATAACGAGTAACCTTGTCTTATCTAGTATTTCTCCCGGTTTTCTTAGGTTAAATTCTTTTACGGCTCTGTTTAAAGCATTTGAACAAACCACAGACACGAGTGCGCCTGGAACGCCATGCCCCGTACAATCTGCCGCGGCTATATAAAAACAGTCCTCAGCAACATCTGCCCAGTAAAAATCACCCGCAACAATGTCTTTTGGTTTGTAAAGTATAAAACTGTTCGGAATATGATGATTAATAAACTCAACAGGAGGAAGAATGGCCTCTTGCAAACGTTTGGCATACGAAATGGAATCGATTATTTCTTTTTGTTTTTCCTCTACCAGATGTTTTTGTTTTTCAATTTCGTTTTTTTGCTCGTTAATCTCTTTGTTTTGATTGGCTAAAAGTAAATTGGCTTTTTTACGTTGAATGTTTCCATAAATAACGTAGCCGGCTAAAACCAATAATAAAGTAATTCCCAGTATGGCAAATAAGAATTTATTTTCAGCATTTTTTCTTTCTAAGGATTCTTTCTCTGCTTTTTCGTTGGCGATTTTTTCTGATGCTTTTCGTTCAGCAATTTCTTTATCCTTTTTAGCTGTTTCATATTTGGTATTCATTTCGGCAATTTGTTGAGTGATATCTGCATTGTATAATGAATCCCAGGTTTTATGATAAAGAACTTCATATTGATAAGCGTTTTTATAATCTCTTAATTCACTGTAAGCATTTGCCATGGATAAATACGAGTCGGAAATCCCCAGCATATTATTAGCTTCTTTACGCATTTTGAGAGCACGTTCGTAATAGTTAACGGCTTCGCGATAATTCTTGGCGTCATAGTAAATTACTCCAATATTATTTAGTAATCCTGCAACACTTACCTTATCACCAATTTTTTCTTTAATTGTTAAGGCTTCTTTATAGTATTTAACAGCATTGGTATTGTCTCTCTGTCGTTTATAATTATTTCCAATACTTAGCAAAGAGGTGCCTTGCCCAGGAATGTCATTTAGTTTTATCGCTATTTTTAAAGCTTCATCCATATAAAATTTTGCCGAATCATATCTTCTCGTTTCGCTATGTAAAACGCCTAAACCATTTAACGTATGCCCATAACGGTATTCATCTCCTATGTTTAAACACATTTCCTTCGCCTTATAATAATATTTAAAGGACTTTAATGTATCACGTAATTCTTGATAAACGGAGGCGAGATTAACGTAAGAGTAGGCAAGCCCTCTTCCGTCTTTTTCTTGTTCTTTTATTTTAATGCCATCCAAAAAACATTTAAGCGCTTCACTTTTTTTTCCAATGTTAGAAAGTGAAGCACCTAAATTATCTAAGCAGCCGGATAATGCTAAGTTTTCTTTTAGTAATTTTAATATCAGTATTGCTTCCTTATAGTCCTCAATTGCTTTTGTTTCATTGCCCAATTGACTTTCGGTTATTGCAATGTTTTGTAAGGCGTTTGCAATATTTAAAGAGTCTTTAATTTCGCGCATTACTTTCAGCGCTTTTTCATAATAATCTAATGATTCTTTTGCCGCACCTTGTCTGTAATACATAATGCCGATATTCATTGTTAATCCGGCTATTTGATCCTTGATGTTGATTTTTTTATATTCTGCGAGTGACTTTTTAAAATACTCTAATGCATTTGGTAAATTTCCTTTAAAATATTCCATCGTTCCATGAAGATTCAGAAGATTAGCTTTCATTTCTGTGTTTTTGTTTTTTTCGGCAAAGAGATAGCCTTTATTCAAAGATTCTTCACACCCTTTCATGTCGCCCTGGTCGCGCTTGACTCTTACAATGGCAGAATAGATGGCAGATACTCCGTCTACATAATTAATGCTTTCACCTAATTTTAATCCTTCTTCAAAATAACTCAAAGATTTATTAGCGTCTTTCTCTTCTTGCAGTACAATTCTACCTTTGTTAAGCAGAATGGTCACTTTTCCTTGAGGGTAGTCAGCACTTAGCTTTTCAGCTTCACTCAGTAATTTTTTAGCCTCTTTAATATCATCTTTATAGATGTTTTTTATGAGTTTGTTTATTACATCAACTCTTTTATTTCCTTTTACTGTTTTTAATTCTAAACGTAAACTGTCGGTTTTGCTTAACTCGGCAGCATAAGTTAATTGATTCAAGAAAATTGCAAGAAGAAAAAATATTTTTTTTGACATGTTATAGGTTTTGTTTAATCGTATTATTTCTTCGGTATGTTCTTTAAAATCTCCAAAACATAGTTCCAGTATTTTTCTGCTGAAGCAATATTGGCTCTTTCATCCGGAGAGTGCGCGCCTTTAATAGTCGGACCAAATGAAATCATGTCCATGCCAGGGTAATTCCTTCCCAATATGCCGCATTCCAATCCGGCGTGACAAGCTGCTACTTTTGGTTTTTGTCCGTTTTGTTTTTCATACAACTTTATCATCATGTCTAATAAAGGTGATTCTACATTGGGTGTCCATCCCGGATATGCACCCGCAAACGTGACTTCACAACCACATAATTCAAAAGCACTTCTTAAAGCATCGGCTAAATCATATTTACTGCTCTCTACGCTTGATCGCGTTAAACAGAGGATTGTTATTTCGCCATCTTTCACTAATACTCTGGCTACATTATTGGAGGTTTCAACTAAGTTAGGAATATCAGCACTCATGCGGTAAACGCCATTATGCGCCGTGTAAATCGATTTTAGCAATGATTTTTGTGCTTCTGCTTCCATTACTTTAGAAGGAAGAGAAGTTTCTACTAATTCAATTGTTAGATTTTTCTCGGTTGTTTTGAATTCGAATTTTAATTCCGACTTGCGTTTTTCAAATTCTTCTTTCCATTTATTCGAATTGTCTGACGGTACTACAACTACAGCTACACTTTCACGGGGAATGGCATTGCGTAAACTACCACCATTAATTTCACTCACACGTACACCGAATTTTTCATAAGCCGAATACAATAATCGGTTCATCATCTTATTGGCATTGCCTAATCCGCGATGAATGTCCATGCCGCTATGTCCGCCGTTTAAACCCTTCACCGTAATGGTAAATGCTTTATTATTACCGGATACACTTTCTTCTTTGTAATTTCTCTTCGCGGTTACATCCAATCCACCGGCACAACCAATGGTTAACTCATCATCTTCTTCCGTATCTAAATTCAATAAAAAATCACCGCTTAATAAACCGCCTTTTAAACCTAAAGCCCCCGTCATGCCGGTTTCTTCGTCAATGGTAAACAAAGCTTCAATGGCTGGATGTTCAATTTCTTTACTCTCTAAAATAGCCATGATAGTAGCCACACCTAATCCGTTATCTGCTCCTAAGGTTGTTCCTTTTGCGCGCACCCATCCGTCTTTCACATACATATCAATTCCCTGAGTGGAAAAGTCAAAATTGGTATCGTTGTTTTTTTGATGCACCATGTCTAAATGACTTTGCATCACAATAGTTTTTCTGTTTTCGTAACCTTTACTGGCGGGCTTTTTTATAATAACGTTTCCTGTATCATCTTTAATAGTTTCTAATCCTAACTTCTTTCCAAAGTTTATCATGAATTCAATCACACGTTCCTCTTTTTTAGAGGGACGAGGTACTTCATTTAAGTCGGCAAATTTATTCCAAAGTGCTTTTGGTTCAAGGTTTCTGATTTCTGAGCTCATGTTATTGTATTAATTTGTTTAAAATGTCTTTTTCAAATGCTTTGCCGTTATATCCTGTAATGGCATCGCTAATCATTTTTTTGTATTTGCTTTGTGCGTAAAAGAATTTAATTGTTTCAGCGGCAGGGGAGGCAAGTCGACCGTTATTACTTAAAGCCGCGTTAATGCAATTATTTAAAAGCGTTGCATCAAAGTAGTTTAACTTTCTTAAAGATGACATGGCGTTGGCGCGTGTAAGAAATTCGTATGAGTTAGAAGTATAATTTACTAAGTCGTTTAAATACTTGTTGTCTTTCTCAGCAGCAATTTCCAGCCATTTTATTTTTACATTTCTTCCGCTGTTGCCTTCAAAGTCTTTTGTTGCATCTAAGTATTTGGCCGTATTTTCGGGAAATTGATAACACAGTTTTTCTAATAAGGAGGCAATCATCATGTAGGAAGAATCAGTGAGTAAACTTTCGTAATCATTTAGTAATTCTTTAGGAATGGTTCGTGTATTCATGGCAATACCTTTTCTCACCAAAACATTTTTATCATGCAGTGCTTGTTTTACTAATTTCATGCCGGCTTCATTTCCTGCATTTAATAATTGCGTTGCAATTTCTGTTTTAATAGCGTGAAATGAATTCTTATCGTAAGCCTCATTTAATACATCCAGTTTCATATCCACAGGAATGTGTTTCATGGCTTGAATGGCATCATATCGGTCTAACATATTTGGAGCTTTCAAAGCCTGTGACTTCAACATTTCCAATGGTTTTGTGAAGTTCACAGTTTTCATAATCTGACTGTTTGGGTCAAATAAAACAAAGTCAATCTCTTTATTGTTTTTGTTTTCAATTTTTACAATTTCAGTTTCTTTTTCAATCCAAACAGTTTTACTGTCTTTACTGCCATCTTTATAGTACACATCAAATACAATTGGCATTTTAAATAAAGTAATGATATCATTAGTTGCGTGTACTTGTTTTACCGTGAACTGAGATATGCGTTTACCATTTTGAAGGTTATCCTCATAGGTTACATTGTAAATTGGTTCTCCTCCTCTGTAAACCCACTCATCCCAAAACCACTCAAGTCCCATGCCTAACTCTTCCTGAAAAGCATTCAATAAATCATCCGAATCTACATTGGCGTATTTGTGATTAAGTAAATAACGCTTTACGGATTTATTAAATGCTTCACGTCCGGTTACGTATTTCAGCATTTCCAGTACTTGTGAGCCTTTTTGATAAATAGTAGTGGATGAGGCACCGCTATGAGAAATGGATTTTTTATCCTGAACGCCAATGCCCGCTAAGTGAGCCTGACGACGCGCCCAATCAAAATGATCTTGTCCGAAACACTCACGCTCGGCAGTTACATTATAATGTGTAGCAAAACTTTCTTGTAACCAGTGACTGTTACTGCTGCGGGCTGTAATAAAATCCCCAAACCATTGATGAGCTAATTCGTGCGCGTTTACGGCAACATAATTTCTGTCATTATATCCGCGTGCATCTACTTCAAAAAAATCACCGAATAAAGTAGCGGTTGTATTTTCCATGGCGCCAAACATAAAATCCTGCACCGGAATTTGTGAATAGGATTCCCATGCATATGGCACACCAATTTCACTCTCTAAAAAATTAAAAATGGTTTCATTGTATTTGTAGGTGTAATCATAACGGTCTTTCCATTCCGGATAATACCACTGACGTAAAGGAACACCGCTTTTCGATTTGGTTTCTTTTATTTCATATTTACCAATACCTAACATAACTAAATAGCTGGCATGCGGATGACTCATTTTGTAATTCCAGGTTTTTGTTCCGTCTTTGTTTTCCTTTTCTGCCACCTTCACACCATTCGCTAAAACTTTATAATCCTTATTGAATTTTACATATACTTCAGTAATTAGTTTGTCATTTGGCGTGTCATAGCAAGGAAACCAGTGACGGTTATCAATGCCTTGTCCTTGTGTCCAAATTTGTTTGCGACTTATGTTTTGAGGGTCATTCCAGCCAATGAAATAAATTCCCTTTCGAGGATAGGCTTCATACGTTATCACTAAACTGTCTTTTTCTCCCCAATGTAATGTAGAGGAAGGAAAGAAAGATATTCCATCTGAATTGTTTTTGAATTTAATCTCCTTGCCATTTAGTTTGGCCTCCTTAATACTAATTCCGGGCCCATCTAAAAAGAAAGAGTCTACATTCTGACGCAAAGGCGTAAAGAAATGGGTTATTTTCCCTTTCACTAAACCTTTTTCAGGTTCAAACTCCACCCATAAACGCATGCGTTCGAAATCGAGAACATGTTCACGCATTGGAGCGCCCTCGTCGTATTGATAGGAATAGGTTTTGATTTGCGATTTTAAAATCGAAGTCAATGACAAAAAGAAAAGGGATGCAAAAAGGGATGATTTTTTCATTTTTTAATCGTATTTACAGGAAGCACAATTTCTTAAAAAAATACTTAAAAGCATCGCTTTAGCATAAATATTTAATAAAATATTGGTAATTCTTTTCGTTATATGGTTCGCTTAAAATGTGTATTTTTAGTGGTATTGTATAAACCCCTCAATAGATATTTATTATTTTGCTTTTTCGTAGTTTTTGCTGCCGTATACAAAGCTCAGTTTGCTAGGTTTAACCGTATTACTGTAGATGATGGATTAACGCAGAATTCGATAATATCCATGATACAGGACAAGAAAGGGTTTATTTGGCTGGGAACCTATAACGGCTTAAATAAATACGATGGCGTAAAAATTACCAATTACAACGCTAACATTGATGACAGTACCGCCATTTTTAATGGAGCCATCCGGTGTTTATATGAGGATGATGATGATAATTTATGGGGAGGTACTGCAGGCGGCATATTTAAAATGAATTTGCGTAATGGTAAAATCACAAATTTTAAGTACGATACTTTAAATAAAAACTGTTTAAGCAATGAGATAGTAAATACAATTGCGGAGTTCGAGCCGGGTAAACTTTACATTGGTACAAATGATGGATTAAATATCTTGGATAAAAAATCCGGAAAGTTTACTGTTTTCAGAAAGATGGGACAAAACAGTATCCCATTTCTGAGTGATCGCATTAAGCACATGGTGAAGGATACGCGGGGACATATTTGGTTCTCGCATTTAAATGCAGGTATAACAGAATTCGACCCTGTTACCGGAAAATGCAAGTATTACTCATCCAATGAAGGACACAATAAAATTAATTCTAATTCGGTGCGTGCTTTGTATCTGGATAAAAAAGGATACTTATGGATTAGTTGTTGGAATGCAGGTGCCAATGTGATAGACACCAAAACCGGGAAAATTTATAGCAGTCAAGATTCGGCACATCCTATAAAAATGTTAAAGCATGCTGCACTCATATCGGCATTCCATGAAGACGAGAAAGGAAATATATGGTGGGCAACCGCTGAGCGCGGTTTAGTGCGAATTAGCAGTGATTATAATATTATTACCTTTTTTGAGAATAATAAGGACGATAGCGAAACTATAAGTGATAATACTATATTCACCATTATGCAAGATAGAAGTGGACTGCTTTGGGCAGGAACTTGGCAAGGTGGAGTAAACACCTTGAATTTAAGAACACTCCATTTCGGTTATTTTAAGCATGAAAGCGCAAAATCAAATAGTTTATCCGAAAATTCAGTACAGTGTTTTGGTAAAAAATCTGAAACGGAAGTTTATGTTGGTCATAGCGGAGGGGTTGATATTTTTAACTTGGAGAAAAAGACTTTCAGTAAATTTCCAATCGATGAAAGTAATCCTAATTCATTAAGAAAAAATTCAATAGTACTGGAAGTTTATACCGACCCAAAAGACAGCAGCGTTTGGTTTTCTACTTCCGGCGGATATCCGTATCGTTATTTTCCAAAGAATAAAAAATATGCAAATTACATAAATAGCGGCGACACAAATTCATTTGGACATCATACCAGCTATACCATTATCAGAGACAATCAGGGTAAACTTTGGATTGCGTCTTCTTTGCAGGGATTGTACCTCTATAATGATTTGAAAGATAATTTTACTTCTATAAAAAGTTTGAAAGGCGATGAAAATACAATTTCTAGCAATTCCTTGACTAAAATACTTCCGGATGGTACCGGAAAATTCTGGGTTGTAACCATTGATGCGGGTGTTAATTTGTTTGATCCTGTAACACGAAAAAACAAACAGTATATACGCGACGCTGATGGAAAAATATTTTTTAAAGATGGTGGTGTATCAGGTTCCTATGTTGATCGTGACGGTAATTTGTGGTTGGGAACAACAATTGGTTTAGTTGTATTCGAGAAAGGTCAAACTAAGGCAAAAAGTTTCGATACGCTCAATCCAATTTTTAAATCAGTTATTTATTCAATTACACAGGATCTGTCAGGAAAAATTTGGTTTGCATCCGACAAAGGATTGGTTTGCTTTAATCAAAAGAATTTAAAGTTTGACATCTTTCAAAATGCGGATGGACTGCAAGGAAAAGAGTTTTCGTTGAATGCCGCTTTAACGTTGCAAAATGGCAAATTATTGTTTGGTGGTAACAATGGTATAAATGTGTTTGATCCAAACGATTTGGAGAGAAATACAACTGAACCTAAATTGGTTTTTACCGACTTTACTGTTCTTAATAAATCAGTAAAGCTACCGTATGATGTTGCCTATACCAATGAAATTGATTTAACCTATCGCGATTATTTCTTTTCCTTTGACTTTGCAGCACTGGATTACACAAATAGCTCGGAAAACATCTATGAGTACAAGCTTGAAGGTTTTAATGAAGCCTGGGTAAATATTGGTAACGAACATCGCGTCACATTCACCAATTTGGATGCCGGTACTTATACTTTGATGGTTAGAGCCTGCAACAATGATGGTGTATGGTGTAAAGAACCCGCTTCTGTAACTATTACAATTTCTCCGCCTTTCTGGAAAACAAAATGGTTCTATGGCTTATGTTTGTTGTTAATTGTTGCAATTATCTACGCTTATATTAAATGGCGAGAACAAAAGCTCTTAAAAGAAAAGGCGATACTCGAAAGTAAAGTGGAGGAGCGTACACTCGAGTTAAAGGAGGAAAAACAAAAAGTGGAAGAGGCTCATAAGGAGATTAAAGACAGTATTAATTACGCGAAACGAATTCAGGAAGCAATACTGCCGTTAAAAGAAAGTATCGATAAATACTTAAATGATTACTTTATTTTATACCGACCGAAAGATATTGTCGCGGGAGATTTTTATTGGTTCCATGCACTGCCAAATGAAAATGCAGTATTGATTGCGGCGGTAGATTGTACCGGACATGGTGTGCCGGGTGCTTTTATGAGTATGATTGGTAACGAACAATTATCTAAAATCATTAATGAGAAAAATATCACGCAGCCCGATTTAATACTAAACGAATTGCATAAAGGAATTCGCGCGGCACTTAAACAAGATCAATCGGTAGGTGAAACACGTGACGGAATGGATATCGCTTTATGTAAAATTTATTTAAAAGAATCTTATTTGGAATACGCCGGTGCTATGCGTCCGTTATGGTTGGTTCGAAACGGAGAGTTAATAGAATTAAAGGCCGATAAACAACCGATTGGCGGTATCGATGCAGATTATAGAAAACCATTTACGAATAACAGAATGGATATAAGTAAAGGCGATTCACTTTATATGTTTACCGATGGATATGCCGATCAGTTTGGCGGTGAGAAAGGGAAAAAATTCATGGTTAAGAATTTTGAAAAATTACTTATCGAAATAAATAATCAATCGATGACACAGCAACTTCATTTGTTGGATGACAGAATGAAAGACTGGAGAGGAACACATGAACAGGTAGATGATGTATTAGTTATCGGCATACGAATTTAAATCATGAACTTATTTGTAATTGGCGACGTACACGGTTGTTATCATACTTTCAGGGCTATGCTGGAGTTTTGGGAGCCTGAAAAGGAAATGCTGATTCAGTTGGGAGATTTAATTGACCGTGGAAATTTTACGCCGCAGTTGGTGAAATATTGCCGAGACTTAGAGCAAAAACATCAGGCAGTTTTTTTAAAAGGTAATCATGAATGGTTGGCACTTCAGTATTTTAATAAGGATAAAGAGGAAAAATGGTACGATAAATATGGGAAGAAAGTGCTTTGGCAATATGTTTTGGCTGAGAGGAGTTTCGAAGAGGATGCCAAATGGTTTAAAAGCATGAAAACCTATTGGCAAAACGAACATGTGCTTATTAGTCACGCCGGCATTAGTGAATCACCTTTTGCATTTGAGGAAAGTCATTATAGCGGATTGTTGTGGCAACGATTAGGAATTAAAAACATTGGAAAGGTGCAGATATATGGTCATACACCGGTGAAAGGGAATAAAATAACTTTTGATCATTCAACAAATTCTTACAATATAGATACCGGGGCATATCTCGGAAAATCGCTTACCGGCCTCAAATTGAAAGAGAATGGCGAATTAATTGATACCTTTACCATCCGAACAATAGAAAAAGATATAGACTAATATGAAGAACTTAAGAAAGCCAAAAACAATTTTATTAATCCTCTTTGGGATAATTTTGTTATTGCAACTATTTCAAACGAATAAAAATGAAGGACAAGCTTTTGGTGAGAATGATATTCTGCATGCTACAAACGTACCGGATGATATAAAAAACATTTTAGTGACTTCATGTTACGACTGTCATTCGGATTTTACCAATCATATGTGGTATGAAAACATTCAACCTATTGGTTGGTGGATTCATCATCATATCGATGATGGTAAACGTCATTTAAATTTCTCTCAGTTTAATACCTATAAAGATAAAAAAAAGGCGCATAAGCTGGAAGAGCTTAGCGAAATGGTAAGTTCAGGAGAAATGCCAATGTCGTCTTACACTTTAATTCACGGTAATGCCGAATTGACGGATGTTCAAAAGAAAGCTTTGATTGACTGGGCTAATGCGGCGCGCTCGCAATTTGCCAGTACCGAACAGGAAGAACACCAAGAGGAACATCATTAATCTATTGAAGCTTAAAGCGCATCAATAAATTAATTGTTTCTCCTTTTTCATTAAACTCCAACTTACTTAAGTTCTCCTGAACGAATTGTTTGATTTTTTCGTTCTCCGCATTAATAATTACTTCTTCTGCTTTACCTTGCTCATTTACCTTAAAAGATAAACGAATTTGGTTTTCTGATTTGTTATCGAATAACTCAACAGGTAATTCGAGTTTGGTTTTCAATTTTTCTACTGCTTCACCTGTACCTTGGTCTGATGGCTTTGCCGCTAAACTCAAGAAGATGAAAAAGAAGGCCGGGATGATTGCTTTTGTTTTCATGACTTTATTTTTTATAGTTTATATTGTTATTTTGAGTGCTTTTAGTAATTAGACGTAAAGTTCCGTGGTTTAGTTACAGTAGTTGTAAAGAAATGTGTTAACGAATGTAAATGCGTTTAAAAATCACGAAATTGAGGGGAGAAGCTTATAACGTAGAATGGGGGATAGAAGCCAATAAAAATTATTATCTTAGATTAAACCTTTATTGATTTTGGAGGTCTTACATTAAACTATCATCCTCATGAAACAAAAAATACGTTTATTATTCACTTTATTATTTATTTCGGCAAGCTTTATTTACGCGCAAACCGTATCAACACAGTTTGGTCCGGTACAAGGAAGTTTAAACGGAACTATTCATCAGTTTTTAGGAATTCCTTTTGCTAAACCGCCTGTAGGTAATTTAAGATGGAGAGCGCCTCAAAATCCAACAACATGGACCAGTACATTGCTCACCAATAGTTTTGCGCCGGTTTGCCCTCAGAAAAAATTCACTCAAGGAAGTTCAACGTATACAATCACCGGAAATGAAGATTGTTTGTATTTAAATATTTGGACGCCTCAAACAGGCGCTGGGTCGAGACCGGTATTGGTTTTTATTCATGGTGGCGGCAATCAACAAGGTGGCGCCAGTGAAGATGGTGGAGGTACTCAAATGTACATTGGGAAAAATTTAGCAGAACGTGGCGATGCTGTGGTAGTAACCATTCAATATCGTTTAGGGCCGCTCGGTTTTTTAGTTCATCCCGGATTGGAACCCGAGAATGCCAATAATATTTCAGGAAATTATGCGGTAATGGATCAGATATTAGCATTAACCTGGGTGAAAAATAACATTGCTAATTTTGGTGGCGACCCTAACAAAGTAATGATATTCGGAGAGAGTGCAGGAGGAATTAATGTTGGAAATTTAATGTTAACGCCAATGGCAGCTAATTTGTTTCAGAGAGCCTGTATTCAAAGCGCCGCACCTGTGGTTGGCGACTACAACACCGTAAAGAATGATGGTGTGGCTTTCGTTGATAGTTTTATTTCTACTGGTACCGATGTGCAGAAAATATCATTTATGAGAACAGTACCCGCTGATAGTTTGGTGAAAGATCAGGAATCGCCACTTACCGGTGGAACAGTAGGATTAAATTGGTTAGCCGTAAAGGATAATGTATACTTTAATGATTTTCCGCAGCAAGCCATCCAAAACGGAAACTTTAATAAAGTTCCTTTTATGATTGGTTCTAATTCCGAAGAAATGAGTTTATCCGCGCCTCCAACGGTTTTACCGGGTATGGTTACCTTGTTAATTAATGCAACGGTGCCTTCCAGTTTACAAGCCCAGGCAACTGCTTTATATCCTCCGGGTACAACAACTACACAAGCACGCCAATCTTATATAGGCATATTAAGTGACGCGCAATTTACGGCTAATGCCAGAAGAACGGCGCAATGTGTTAGTTTAAATCAGACACAACCGGTTTGGCGTTATTTCTTTACGCATAAACATACGGTTAGTGTTTTAGCACCATTAGGTAGTTACCATGGAATGGAATTATTTTATGTGTTTAATAATTGGGAAAATGCAACCTTGGGGAGCGGACCGTTATTTAAACCACAAGATGATTCGGTACAGAATGCGATGTTAAAATATTGGGTGAATTTTGCCAATACAGGAAATCCAAACGGAACGAACTTAGCATCCTGGCCTCAATATAACGCAAGCAGCGATTGTTATTTGGATATAAAAGCAACACCGAATGGAAGTCAGTGTGGTATAAGAACAGCCGAATGTAATTTATGGGACAATTCCATTGCGTATACGCCTTGCATTAGTACAATAGGGATCAATGAGGGGAATAAGCAGCTTTTTACATTGAATGTTTATCCTAACCCAACCCATGTAAAAGCGGTACTTGAAATGCCAAATGATATGGAGAGTTGCGAGCTGCAAATATTTAATGCTATCGGACAGTTAGTATTTAAGAAGCCGGTTTATGCAGGTGAAAATCAATTGGATTTTGAGTATTTATCAAAAGGACTTTATACTTGTACCCTTTTAGAGAAGGGGATGCCTATTGGCCGTTGTAAATTGGTACTTAATTAAACTAGGTAAAGAATACCTTTTCTTATATTGTTTTTAAAACTATATTAGTAGTCAGCGAATCATTTGGTTTGCCAAGCTAATATTACGAATCTGGACTTTGAACTTAAGGAAACTAATAGGTGTTATTTTTATTTTTTTTGCTATTCATACGCAAGCAACAACTAGGCATTTTCTTGATAGTTTGTTAAAAGCTCTGGATACCACAAGTGAACCCCTTGCAAGGTTAAATTGTCTTTACACCCTAAGTTTTGAATATGGATTTATTGATCCGCCTTCCGGTATCCGTTATGGTTGGCAATGTCTTGGTTTAGCGAATCGTGAAGGCAATTTGCAGTATCAGCTTAATGCTTATAATGGAATTGCCAATAGCTATGAAACTTTAGCAAAATACGATTCGGCTTGCCATTTTCATACTTTATCATACAATATTGCAAAGAAAATGGGAGTGCCTCAAAAAATGGCATTAACACTCTTTAATGTTGGTTTGTGTTATAAAGAACTAGGTGAATATGAAAAGGCTTTAAAGTATTATTTAACAGCCTATCGTTTGTTTGAACGAGATTCCGTCTATAATCCGAGAATCCATTTTTACTTAGGTGAAATGTATCTTAAGATGGGAAACTATAAAGATGCGGAGTACCAATCCAGATTAGGAGTTAGAAAGTGTAAGGAGTTTAATCATGATTATGTAATTTATAATTTATACATAAACCTAGCCAAATGTTTGAGTCATAAAAATCAAATCGATTCGGCAAAGCACTTACTTAATACAACGTTGCAAGGCTTATTAAAGCATACCGACGAGAACAGTATTGCAATTTGTTACAATGCGCTGGGCGAATTGCACTTGTCTTGTAAGGAGTATGATAAGGCTTATGAAAAGTTTGAAAGTGAGTTAGAGATTCAAAAGAAACTAAATAACTCAAGCGGACAGCAACTGGCATATTTAAATCTTGCTTACTGTTCTGCGCATATAAATCCCACTAATTCGGCAATTATAAGTAATTACGTAAATGAGGCTGAAAAATTGTTCCCGTCAATTACAAAGAATGACGATTTGCTGTTGGAGAGCTATCGCAAAATGGCCGAAACAAACGAACTTGTTAAGAACAGCTTACAAGCGATAAAATTTTACAAATTATTTTACGCTTTGCGTGATACGCTAATGAATAAGGAAAAATTAAGATTAGTATACGATTTGCAAACTAAATATGAAACCGAGAAGAAGGAAACGCTGATAAAGGATCTTGAGCAAAGTGACTATATAAAGAGTCTCGAAATTAAGAAACGTAATATGTATATTTTGATCGTGTTGCTGCTGATTGTGTTTGTTGGCATATCTGCATATCTTTTATTGTATAAACAACGTTTAAAGGCAAAATACGACGAGGAAATAGCAATTAAACGTACAGAAGAGAAGGAGAGATTAAGGATGGCTAAAGATATTCATGATGATTTAGGTTCAGGTTTGTCAAAGATTAATTTTTTAAGTGAGTTGATTAGTCGCGATAAATCACAAAGCAAGGAGGTTTCGGAGAATGCTTCGTCTATTGCAGAAACTGCGCAACGTTTGGTTGTAAATATGCGCGATTTAATATGGGCTTTGGATCCCGAAAATGTAACTTTACAAGGACTGGTAGCGCGCATAAGGGAGTATGCGGCAGATTATCTGGAAGATGTTTCCATTGAGTTAAATGTTCACATGGATAAAGACATACCTATAACACCAATTAAACGCGAATCTCATCGCGAAATTTTGATGGTTGTGAAGGAATCATTGAATAATGTTGTCAAACATTCTAAAGCCGATCAGGTAGATTTAAAGATTAGTTTAAATAATCAGGTTTTAACCGTTTCCATCAAGGATAATGGAAAAGGAATTTCTGAAGTGGCCCAACAAGGTAACGGATTAAAAAATA
The DNA here is from genome assembly GCA_017303905.1 of Bacteroidota bacterium. NCBI lineage: Bacteria > Pseudomonadati > Bacteroidota > Bacteroidota bacterium. The sequence continues at coordinate 97,420 of JAFLBH010000004.1, read as the reverse complement.
TGAGAAATAGGGTTGAAAGTATTGGAGGGTCTTTTAATATACACACAAATTCCAATGGTACATTAATTGATGTACAGGTACCATTGCAGGCTATTTTAACGCACTAAATACCACTTAAGTAGTAACTGTAAAATCAACCTTGTGATTATTTTTGTAAGATGGAATTGAAAATAGGGATCATAGAAGATGAAAAGCAAATTCGTGAGAATGTTACAGCTCTAATTAATGAAAGTGAAGGCTTTTCCTGTGATTATGCTTTTGATAATGCGGAAGAAGCTATAAAATTGATTCCTAAATTGAGTCTTGATGTTGTATTGGTGGATATTCATTTGCCTGGTAAAACGGGTATAGAATGTATTGCTGAACTCAAGCCGCTTTGCAAATCCACTCAGTTTATAATTTTTACTTCGTTTGAAGATACCGAATCTGTTTTCAATTCACTGAAAGTTGGAGCAACAGGTTATCTTACAAAAACAACTCAGCCGTCAAAGATATTAGATGCTTTGGTTGACGTTTATAAAGGCGGCTCGCCAATGAGCAGTCAAATTGCCAGAAAGATAGTTAGCTCATTTCACGTTACTGAAAAAAACGAGGAATTAGAAAAATTGACTTCCCGTGAACAAGAAATCCTGAACCTATTAGCAAAAGGTTATCGTTATAAAGAAATCGCAAACGAAATATTTTTAAGCACCGAGACCGTACGCACACATATTCGCAATATTTATATAAAACTTCAGGTTAATTCAAGAACCGAAGCTCTCAACAAGGTTTTTCCTAAGATGTAGTATAAGAATTACTACTTTTTTCGTATTGCTCACTCTTTATTTTTAGAGCACTTTTGAGGAATAAACCTACAATTATGAAAACAAAGAAAATGCTGGTGGCATCGCTGCTATTTTTAAGCGGAATACTTTCCTCACAAACCGAATTTAAAAAAGAATGGGAGACTAAAGTCGATGTAGAAAACAAATGGAATTCCTGTAACGCGGATTTGTCAATGATTATTATTGGTGATTTAAAAGCCTTTTCGATGGTGGATGGAACCAATGGTAAAACATTATGGACATTTAACGCAAAAGAACGTCTAGGTATTAAGTCTGTTGAAGACTGGACTTTCTTATGGGCTAAAGAAGGAGATCCGGTTGAAGTGGTTTATAACAAGCCAAAAGAAGATACTAAAACTACAATTTACCTCGATTCCAAAACCGGACAAATAAACAGTTCAGTTACTGAATCTACTCTGAAAGACAAAAGTAATAAGATTAAAAAATCGAAGGTAAAGCAAACATTTGCTACCTATACAGTTGATGAAGCTACTAATACATTCGTTGAACTTTACTTCAAAGATAAATTTTTAAAGAACTCAAGTGCGGGTAATACGTTTGATGTAACCGTTAAAGCTTCGGGAGGAAACACTTGGTCAACTGCTATTAAAGCCAGGGCAGTAACGCATATTAACCGTTTGTTGTTGAGCAGTGATGACCCAGATATTATGATGAATGTAATGGTTAAAAACGGAAAGGTGTTTGTGATTTATGAAGGTATTACTGTATTAGATTTAAAAAATGGTTCAGTCTTATGGACAACTACTTTTGATATGGTAGATGCAGGCATGACATCTCAAGAAATCGGGAAATCACCGTTACCTACCGTAGATAAAGATGCGGTATATCTTTGCGACTTGTCAAAAGGCGAGAAGGCAATCAAAAAACTTGATATAAATACCGGTTCACTTTTATGGAAGAGTGAAAAGTTGGATAATAATGATGTTGTTTCTGAATTATTAGTATCGGATAATGTTTTAATTGCAAAGTTTGGCGGATATATACGTAAAGCAAAATCTGTATACAATGCTAATAATGGCGCAACAACAAATATTGCAAAGGTAGTTTATGAAGGAAAATCGGATATTCGTGCATTCGACGCGGCTAGCGGAAAACAATTATGGACTGCAGAGACGGTGTTTACAGAAGATAAATTTTCAAAATCAGAGTGTACTATTTTGATGGATGGAAATACACTGGTTGCCTGTTCTCCAAAGTTTGTGTATTATTTAGAACCGTCAACAGGTAAAGTAAAGAGTAAAGTAGAGTTGGGTAAAGAAATTGGAAAACCGAAGTATATTTTTGAGTACGACAAAAACTATATTGTTAAGGGTGAAGAAGGAATTGCATCTTATTCTCCGGCAGGAGTAAAAAATTACGCTACTTCCACAAATAAAGTTTTGTTTACAGAATTTAAAGGAGATGCTTACATTGTATGGACCGGCAAGGATGAAGATGATCAAAATGAATTTGTTCGTTTTGATTTGACAAGTGGTAAAATATTAGGAAAGCTTAAGGGTTGTTATGCACCTCGCTTCGATCAAACAGGTAATTATTTTATTCGATTTAACGAACAAACAATTACCAAACACAAAACATTATAAAAAAACGATAATTGCGATTAAGCCTCATAACATAAAAGTTATGGGGCTTTTTAATTAAAATTATTGACGGTTAACTCAAAGGTTTTATAGTATTTGTTGGAACGCATCCAGCCTTTTACCAGATTATCGCTATCAGGATAATACGGGGCATGAGTGATGATGTCGCGGCAATCATCCATAGAATTTATTTGATGACTGGAGTCAATAAAACCATATCCTTTGTATTGATTGTTTTCAATTAGAATCAAAGCTCTTTCTTCATGATGGCGGCCTTTGTCGAGCAAGATGAAATTTGATTTTTCATAGGCTGATTTTTTTATCACCTCTTCAGCACGTTTGTTATAAGCTTCAACTTCTTCTTCATTGTTACAAATGCCTTTACATTTTTTTATCTGATGATTAAAACAAACAGAGTCTTCTCCTGTTAATCCGCAATAACGTAAACACAACTCATATTCATCAATCCATTTTTCGAGTTTTTCGCGTGCTGAAGAGTAGGTGACGAATGACTCAACAGCGTTTTCCGATTCTTCGTAAGGCACAATCTTAAAGTTAATGATGTCGCTTTTGTCTTTGAAGGAGTCGATACTGTGAGTAAATTCATCGGCTTTGCGTGCACGGTTATATTTGGGTTTATGCTTTTTAATTTCAGAAGATTCATGCAGCAGCGCTACTAATTCACTTCCGGTAACTACAAAATCAACATTGTATAAATCATTCAGGAGCTTTTTGCTTTTGTTCTCCTTACTGTTAAAGTGCGCAATAGCCCGCTGATACATATTGGTACTTTTTCCAATGTAAATAATCTCTTGTTCCTTATTCAGGAAATAGTAAACGCCACATTCCTCCGGTAATTTTTTAAGAATATATTCTTTAATTTTATCAATGCGGCGCGTCATGATTTCTTCTACGCCCATATTTTTGTATTGAGGATGTTGTGATTTTAATTGCAATAACAAATCAAATAATTTAGCCGTAGCTTCCGCATCTCCTTGTGCGCGGTGTCTTCCTTCAATTTCTATTCCCAAGGAGGCGCATAAATGACCTAAGCTGTAGGAAATTCTTCCCGGGATTAATTTTCTGCTTAGTCTAACTGTGCATAAAGTATCCTTTCTGTATTTGTATCCTAATGACTCAAATTCTTCTTTTATAAACCCATAATCAAAACCTACATTGTGCGCAACAAAAATGCAACCTTCGGTCATTTCAATGATTTTCTTAGCTACTTCATAAAATTTAGGGGCATCAGGAACCATGTCATTGGTTATACCGGTGAGGCTGGTAAAGTAAGTGCTGATATGGCACTCCGGATTAATGAGTGTCGACCAAACATCTACTACTTGTAAACCATCGTGCTTTACAATACAAATCTCAGTAATTCTTCCATGGCGGAAATCAAATTTTCCCCCGCAGGTTTCAATATCGATAATTGCAAACACGGGATAAATTTAAGCACGGATTAAGAAAATTGTTGCTACAAATTGTAGAATTAAAAATCTTTATAATATAAAACCTCTTCCGTTTTATTAAAACAAGCGTTAATCATCGCTTTTGAGAGTTGGCTCACCTGAATGCCTTTGTATTTGGATAAACTGCCGAATAAAAGAGGGTTGATGATGGAAAATAAAGCAATCCCAATCTTTTCACCAATACGCATTTCTTCTCTGTTACCCAATAAAAAAGAGGGACGAACAAATACGGAATGTTTAAAATTTGATTTTACACCTTCTTCCATTTCACCTTTGGTACGTAAATAGAAATTCGATGATTTGGCATCAGCGCCAATAGAAGAAACTGTAACCATTTTTTCGGCGCCAAGTGTATTAGCATATTTGGCAATTTCAATAGGATAATCACGGTCAATGATTTGTTGTGCTTCTTTTGAACCAGCTTTTTTTATGGTAGTTCCCAAGCAACAGAAAACGTGATCAGCCTTTATAGAAGGCATTTCTTTAAAGTTTTTATAATTGAAAAGTATTTCTTCAACTTTTGGATGTATAAATCCGCAAGGTCGTCGGGTAACGATATAAATTTTGGAGTAACGGGCATCCTCTACGATATTGTGCAAAAGAGCTTTTCCGGTTAAACCAGTCACTCCAAATATAATGGCTGTTTTCATGAATAGACGAACTTTGAACTCTTAACTCCGAACTAACTAAACCGCTTCGCTTACCACTTCTTTTACGTGATCAGGTAAAAGGCGCTTTAATAAAGCTTCAATACCGGCTTTGAGAGTCATTGTGCTGCTCGGGCAACCACTGCAGCTTCCTCGCATTTGAACTGTTACAATACCGTCGTTTAATTCTTTAAAGGTGATGAGTCCGCCATCTTGTTCAACAGCGGGACGAATATATTGCTCGAGTACTTCAATGATTTTGTTTTCAATATCATTTTTGGGAGCATTATGTTGAGTATTGATATTAACCGTTTTTGTAAAAGAAGAGTCCGCCGCAACTTGTTGCTCGGGTAATTTATCTACAACAGTATTTCCTTTATTTAAATAATCCGTAATAAAGATGCGTAATTCATAAGAGATATCTTCCCACAATACTGAGTCGTGCTTGGTAATGGTAATGTAGTTAAACGAAATGAAAACATGTTTTACAAAAGGGAAATTAAACATTGCTTTTGCGATGGGTGCATCTTTGGCATCAGCAACTGATTTATAATCGGCCGTTGCACCACTCACTAAGAGTAAACGGTTTGCTACAAATTTCATGGTAGCAGGATTAGGAGTTTCCTCGGCGTAAATGATGTATGGGATTTCGTTCGGATTCATGCGTCAAATTTACGAACAATAAAGCGTATAATTGTTTACCTTTGAGTGTTAAATTATGCAACATAAAACCGACTATTTAGTAATTGGTTCTGGTATTGCCGGCCTCAGTTTTGCTTTAAAGGTAGCGGAAACCAAAAAGGTGTTTCTTATTACCAAAGCAAATGAAGAGGAGAGTAATACCAAGTACGCACAGGGAGGTATTGCCGCTGTGTGGCATGATAAGGATAGTTTTGAGAAACATGTTCAGGATACATTAGTGGCTGGTGCCGGATTATGCGATGAGAAAATTGTGCGAAAGGTGGTAACCGAAGGAACGCAACGCGTAAAAGAATTGATTGAACTTGGTACACGTTTCGATAAAGCACAAAATGGCGAGTATGATTTGGCAAAAGAAGGTGGTCATAGCGAACATCGCATTTTACATCATAAGGATATAACCGGATATGAAATTGAACGGGCTTTAATTGAACAAGTACGCAAACATCCCAATATTAATATTCTCGATCATCATTTTGCTATTGATATTATTACGCAACATCATTTAGGTGAGTTGGTAACGTCAAAAACAAAAGGAATTACATGCTATGGAGCTTATGTTTTAAACACTAAGTCACAAAAAATTGAAACGGTGTTGGCAAAAGTTACGGTAATGGCAACGGGTGGGGCAGGACATGTGTATGCAACTACTACTAATCCAACGATTGCTACAGGTGATGGTATTGCCATGGTGTATCGCGCCAAAGGTCATGTTAAAGACATGGAGTTTGTTCAGTTTCATCCAACCTCGCTTTATAATCCAAATGAGCACCCGAGTTTTTTAATTACAGAAGCAATTAGAGGATTTGGAGCGGTATTGAAGACACTCGATGGAAAAGAGTTTATGCAGAAATACGATTCGCGCGGTTCTTTAGCGCCACGTGATATCGTTGCACGCGCCATCGATAATGAAATGAAAATACGCGGTGATGATTTTGTGTATTTGGATTGCCGGCATTTAGACCGTAAAGGATTCATAGAGCATTTCCCGAATATTTATAATAAATGCATGAGCTTAGGTATTGATCCTTTCATGCGTATGATACCGGTGGTGCCTGCTATGCATTATTTATGCGGAGGAATTATTGTAGATGAAAACGGTAAATCTACAATTGATAATTTATTTGCGATTGGTGAATGTGCTTGTACCGGATTACATGGCGCAAACCGATTGGCAAGTAATTCGTTGTTGGAAGCCTGCGTGTTTGCACATAGCGCCGCTGAACATGCTTCGTCAATGATTGATTCTATTCAGTTCAAAGAAAATATTCCTAACTGGAATGCAGAAGGAACAGAGCAGGCGGAGGAAATGATTTTGATTACACAATCTCAAAAGGAAGTGCAGCAAATTATGAGTAACTATGTTGGGATTGTGAGAAGTAATTTACGTTTAAAGCGTGCCTTCGATCGTTTAGAAATTTTATACAAAGAGAACGAAGCGCTTTACGATAAAACTATTATTACACCTAAATTATGTGAGTTAAGAAATATTATATGCGTTGGCTATTTAATTATTAAACACGCCATGCAACGCAAAGAGAGTGTTGGCTTGCATTATATGCAGCAGTATAAAAAAACAGAAGTTGTTGAATAAAAAAGCCCCGATAATTCGGGGCTTTTTTTAAGTATGTACTACTTCAATTTCGTTAATCAATTGGCTTTTTAAAACCTTTAATGATTTGGAGTAGTTTAGAATGTTATTGATGCAATTAGCTGAAGGCTCTGCGAATTCAGGTAACTGCTGTTCTTCTTTTTTAGAAGTTTCAGTTTTGTTTTCGGTGTGTAAAGAAGAAGGTAGAGTAGATGTTTTTATCATCGGCGGGGATTTATGGGTTTATACTTTCATTTTAAGTAATAACGGAAGGTATTCCAAAATATTGTCCGCCTCCAAAAAAAGGGTAAAAAAAATCCCGACCGGTTATTAACACGATCGGGACCTCAAAAAACTAAAAACCATGGCGTGTTTTTAGTTTGCTCTATCCGGAACTCGTCCGGACGGATTATTTTTTAGTTATTCGGCTGATAATCAATGAATAACTAGCGGCTTATTTTTTGCCGTCCATTTTGTCTTTAAGGTCAGATAAAGCTGAAATATCACCTAAAGTGGTTTTTTCAACATTGTCTTTAACCTTTTTTACTGCTTTTTTAGCGTCTTCGTAATCCGCTTTTTTAGCCGCTTTGTCAGCTTTCTTAGCTTCTTCTTTCACTTCTTCGTGTAAACGAGCGTGAGAAACTACGATACGCTTAGCATCCTTGCTAAATTCGATTACTTTAAACTCTAATACTTCTTCAGTTTTAGCAGTTGTACCATCAGCTTTAGCTAAGTGGCGAGCAGGACAGAATCCTTCAACACCATAAGGTAAACCAATGATAGCACCTTTATCATTTACACTCATAACTGTACCGTTGTGGATAGAGTCGATTGTAAATACAGTTTCAAATACATCCCAAGGATTATCTTCTAATTGTTTATGGCCTAAAGATAAACGACGGTTTTCGCCATCAATTTCCAATACAACCACATCCATTTTATCACCTACTTTGCAGAATTCGCTAGGGTGTTTAATTTTCTTGCTCCAAGATAAATCAGAGATATGAACTAAACCATCAACACCTTCTTCTAATTCAACAAACACACCAAAATTGGTGAAGTTGCGAACAGTTCCTGTGTGACGAGTACCTTTAGCGTATTTCTCCATAATCATATTCCAAGGATCAGGAGTTAATTGCTTCATGCCTAAGCTCATCTTACGCTCATCGCGGTCTAAGGTTAAAACTACAGCTTCAACTTCATCACCCACTTTTACGAAATCTTGAGCGCTACGTAAGTGTTGACTCCAGCTCATTTCACTTACGTGAATTAAACCTTCAACACCAGGAGCTACTTCAATAAATGCACCGTAATCAGCAATAACTACAACTTTACCTTTTACTTTATCACCAACTTTAATTTCGGTGCTTAAAGCATCCCAAGGATGAGAAGATAATTGTTTTAAACCTAAAGCAATACGTTTTTTGTCATCGTCGAAATCAAGAATAACCACTTGAATTTTCTCGTCTAACTTAACGATTTCTTCAGGGTGGTTAATACGACCCCATGATAAATCAGTAATGTGGATTAATCCGTCAACACCACCTAAATCAATAAACACACCGTAAGAAGTAATGTTTTTCACAGTTCCTTCCAATACTTGTCCTTTTTCTAATTTAGAGATGATTTCACGTTTTTGGTTCTCGATTTCAGCTTCAATTAATGCTTTGTGAGAAACTACTACGTTTTTGAATTCGTTGTTGATTTTTACAACTTTAAATTCCATAGTCTTACCAACGTAAACATCGTAATCACGAATTGGTTTAACGTCGATTTGAGAGCCAGGTAAGAATGCTTCGATACCGAATACATCCACGATAAGTCCGCCTTTGGTGCGACACTTAACATAACCCTTAATAACTTCGTTAGAGTTAAGAGCTTCATTAACGCGATCCCAACTTTTGTTAGCACGCGCTTTTTTATGAGATAAAATTAATTGGCCTGCTGCGTCTTCAGCTTTCTCAATGAAAACTTCAACTTTATCACCAACTTTTAAATCAGGATTATAACGGAATTCTGATAAGGCTACAACACCATCCGATTTATAACCAATGTTCACAACAACTTCACGGTTGTTTTTTGCCACTACAGTACCTTCCAGAATCTGAAGATCGTTTACAGTACTTAATGATTTACCATACAATTCATCAAACTTAGAACGTTCGTCGTTTGAATAATTGTCTTGTTTTTTTCCAATGGAATTCCAGTCAAAATCCGGATTTCCTACTAAGGCTTTATCTGCCATTTTTTAATTTACTTGTATCGGGTTTATCAGGGTAAAGCCGAGGGGTTTAACTAATTAATTTTATAAAATCCGTTCTTCCCTGAAAAAACGGGCTACAAATATACGATTTAATTCGGTTGAAAGGGGCTTTAATTCTAATTTTAACGAAAAATAAGTATTTGAAAATTAGATTGTTAAATCTTTTGTTTAGAAGGTAAAAAAGATATTAATTTGTAGGCGCGAGGCATTTCTTAAATCCACAAAAATGACCAAAACCTTAACTCATAACATTGAAATTTCTGTCGAGTGCAAATATTGGCCGGAACAATCGAATCCTCGTGAAAATCATTATTTCTTTGTTTATTATATAACCATAGAGAATAAAGGCAATCAAGCCGTGCAGTTAATTAAACGGCATTGGGAAATTTTCGATAGTATTAATGAAGTTAGAACGGTTGATGGTGTTGGTGTAGTTGGTGAAACGCCAATTTTAGAGCCGGGAGAAAAGTTCGAGTACAATAGTGGTTGTAATTTAGTGTCTGAAATCGGGTATATGCAAGGCTATTATACCATGAAGAAAATGAGCGATGGTTCCGAGATAGAAGTTACCATTCCGCAATTTAATTTAATCGTTCCCGCTAAACTTAATTAGTCGGGATAAATCACAAAATTTCTAGGAGTTTCGTATAATGTAACTTGTATATCGAATTGTGTGTTAATTTTCGGTCGCATAATATTATATACAACTTTCGCGATGTTTTCAGCTGTAGGATTCAGATTTTTGAATTCAGGTACATCCAAATTTAAGTTACGATGATCAAAACGCTCCGAAATTTCTTTGTTTAGTATATCACTGAGGTCTTTCAAATCCATTACAAATCCCGTTTCAGGATTTACCTCACCGGTTACTTTAAACAGCAAATCATAATTGTGTCCGTGATAATTAGGGTTAGCGCATAAACCAAAAACTTCTTTGTTTTTAGTGTCATTCCAATTGGGATTATGCAGGCGATGGGCCGAGTGAAAAGTTATTTTACGTACTACAGAAGTCTTCATTTATTTACAATATTGTTCAATTAATTTATAAGCCATTTGATCACCAAGAGCATCGGCTTTTTCCAAATCCTGACATGCACCGCGTTTATCTTTGCTTGCAAATTTAAGTGCTGCGCGGTTAACATAAGCGGCCGGATAGTTAAATTTTAGCTTGATGGCATAATCCAGATCTTTTAAACCTTCAACTATTTGCTTATTTTCTCCTTTGGCTACGCCTCTGTAATTATAAATAACAGGGTTTTTAGGATTTAACTTCGCTGCATCATCGAGGTCAACGATTGCCGAGCTAAACTCATTTGAGTTAATTTTTGCTGCGGCACGTGAAATTAATGCTTCTTCCTGATTGGGATTCGCGTCAATATATACGTTCCAATCAGTCACAGCGCCTTTATAGTCTCTTAGCTCGAACTTCGTTTTAGCTCTTGTCTTATATAAGTTATAATCAGGTTTATCGGCAGGAATAGTTTTTTCCGCATCGTTTAATTCTTTTAAAGCGTAATTATAATCTTTCATGGCTAAACGTATTTCTGCTTTGAGCAAATAAGCTTCCGTATATTTTTTATTTTCTTCTGTGGCATAGTCGGCCAAGCTTAGGGCCTTTTTATACTCTTTTCCTGTAAACATTAGTTTAGCGCGATAGTAAAAAAATTCAGGATCATCCACCCTTTGATTACCCGCGCTATCCATATACATTTTGGCATCGTTGTAGCGTTTGTTTTTAAAATAAATGATTCCCAAGTATTTAAGCGCTTCAAAATTGTTTGGCTCAATCTTCAACGACCATAAATAATCAAACTCAGCCCCCATGAGGTCTTCTAAGTTGTATTTGGCAAAGCCCATTTTATTACTGGCGTTTAAATATTCAGGGTTTATTTTAAGTGCTTTCTTAAGAGGAATCATCGATTCTTTCCATTTAGCGGAATCCTGAAGTTTAATGGCTGCCTTATAAAAATCTTCTTCCGGTTTTTTTTGAATGGTATCTACGGAAGAGGTCCCGGCATCTTCAACCGAAAAGTCCCCCTTTTTCTCTTGTGCGTTTAACAAATGTGCCAAAAACAACAATAAATATATTAGTAACCGCTTGTCCATTTCTGTTACCTTAAAAGTAATAAAAAATCAGGCTCTCTTGTTTTTTTGATATATTTAAAAAAAAATAAAAACATGGGAATTGGTACAATTATTTTATCAGTATTAGGATTACTTCTATTGCTGTTATCATTTAAAACCGTACAACAAGGTACTGTTGCGGTTATTACAGTGTTTGGAAAATACAGTCGCATTTTGAGACCGGGATTAAATTTCAAAATTCCTTTTATTGAACGTGTAGCAAAAAAAATCTCTATTCAAAACCGAAGCGCCGAATTGGGGTTTCAGGCTGTAACTATTGATCAAGCGAATGTGAACTTTACCGCAATGCTACTTTATTCAGTGTTGAATCAAGAGGAAGAAACGATTAAAAATGTAGCATTTAAATTCATTGATGAAAGAAATTTTATGCAGGCTTTAGTTCGTTCGGTTGAAGGTTCGGTACGTGCTTTTGTGGCTACTAAAAAGCAATCGGAAGTGTTAATTCTCCGTCGTGATATAGTTGAAGCAGTAAAAGATCAATTGGATAAAACATTAGAAGAATGGGGGTATCATTTAATAGATCTTCAATTAAACGACATCACTTTTGATGAAGAAGTAATGCGCTCGATGGCTAAAGTAGTAGCAAGTAATAACCTAAAGGCAGCCGCCGAAAATGAGGGCCAGGCCCTTTTAATTACTAAAACAAAAGCAGCCGAAGCTGAAGGAAATGCCATTAAAATTGCGGCTCAAGCCGAGAAAGAAGCTTCCCAATTACGAGGACAAGGTGTGGCTTTGTTCCGTGAAGAGGTAGCTAAAGGTATGGCCGTGGCGGCTCAGCAAATGGTTGATGCTAATTTAGATGCAAATCTAATTTTGTTTAGTATGTGGACGGAAGCCATTAAAAATTTCGCAGAACATGGGGAAGGAAATGTTATTTTCTTGGATGGTAGCGTTGAAGGAATGCAAAAAACCATGAAAGATATGATGGCCTTAAATCAACTAGGTTTAAAAGACAAAAAATAGATAAAAATTTGCATTCAGGACTTTGATTTTGTAACTTTAATGAAATAAACACACACAAACACATGAAAAAATCCATACAAACTTTATTACTTGCTTTCTCATTGAGCGGCACAAGCCTTCTAGCTCAAGAACAGCAAACCGTAATGCCTTGTGCTACCTACGACGCCATGGAGGCCGCTTTTCAAGCAGATCCTTCTTTACGTGCGAAATACGAGGCCGAACAAGAAAAACTTCGTCAAGCTACAGTTGCCTATGAGGAAAGCTTAAAAAATCAAAAAGTAGGCGCTGCTTTTCAATACACCATCCCTGTTGTATTTCATATTTTACACGAAAATGGTGCTGAAAACATTTCAGATGCGAATTGTATTGCTGCGTTAGCTAATATAAATAACGATTACTCAGCTGCAGGTTCGGATGTTGGTACAATTAGTCCATTGTTCTCGTCTTTATATATCAATAGCGATATTAAATTCATGTTAGCTCATAAAGATCCTAGTGGAAACTGTACATCAGGTATAAACCATTACTACAATACAGGAACTAACTGGAATCAGGCGTCTCCTAGCTATGCGTATTCAGGAACAGGTGCTACTCAATGGAATCCAACTAAATATTTAAATATTTATGTTGTAAAATCTATCTGCCCTAATACCGCGACTTGCTCATCATCAGGTGGAGTAATTGTTGGATATACTTATAAGCCCGGAACATGGCCTGCAGGTAATTCACGCGATGCATTTGTTATTCGTTCAGGTTGGGTAAGCAGTAACTACATCGATTCACGTACTTTAAGTCATGAAATCGGACACTGGTTAAACCTTTCTCATACTTTTGGTAATACTAATAACCCTGGCGTTTCTTGTGGCGATGATGGTATTGCTGATACACCTATGACCAAAGGATATTTTTCAACTTGTCCGTCCAGTGCTTCAGGTAATACCTGTGTTGGTAGCGGTCAGGCTAACGTAGAAAATATTATGGATTACTCTTCTTGCCCTAAAATGTTTACTAACGGTCAAACAAACGTAATGCGTGCCGCCTTAGCTTCAAGTACAAGCGGACGAAATAATCTATGGGCTACTGCTAATTTAACTGCAACCGATGTTAACGGAACAGGTACATGTGCACCAATCGCAGATTTTCACTCTGTTTACGGTACAGCAGTTAACGTTTACACAGTTTGCGCAGGTAGTACTTTGAATTTTATTGATGATTCATATAATGGAGCTGTAACCGGTCGCGCTTGGACAGCTACAGGAGGTGCGTCAATCGCTAATCCAACCGGAGCTTCAACAGGTATTACTTTTAGCTCTGTTGGCACACAAACTGTAACTTTAACTGTTAACAATGCACAAGGTTCTTCTGTTAAAACAAAAACAGTGAATGTTATTTCAGGTGTTGCTAATGTTAGTGGAAGCTACCAGGAAAGTTTTGAAACTGCAGGTTTACCTACAAATTGGGCAATCATCAATCAAACCGGTGGAACAACTTGGCAACAAAATACAGGTGCTGCGGCATCAGGAAGCAATTCGTATTACATGAATAACACTATCAATCCGGGTGGAGCAATTGATATCTTAGAAACTCCTTCTTATAACTTTGCAGCAAACTCAGGAGCTACATTTACTTTCAAATATGCTTATGCACAGTATAATGGAACTTGGGCAGATGTATTTAAAGTACAAGCAAGCTCTAACTGCGGTGGTAGCTGGACAGATATTTATGTGCCTGCACCTTCAACAATGGCTTCTGGTTCTGGTGGTGTAACAACTACTCCATTTACTCCAACTCCTGCTCAGTTTAAGCTTTATACTTTAACTTCTCATCCGGCATTTAATACATTCAAAACTCAACCAAACGTAAAAATCCGTTTCTATTTCCAAGAGAATACTGCTTCCGGATTTGGTAATAACTTTTACCTAGATGATATTAATTTTAATACACCTCTTGGTGTAAATGAATTAAGTCAGTCAATAGGTTTAGGTTTATATCCAAACCCTACAAATGGTTCAGCTAATGTTGTATTTTCTTTAAGTGATCATGCAGAAATTAAAGTATCGGTAACTGATGTTATCGGAAAAATAGTTGAAGCAGAAAAGATATTTAATTTAAATTCGGGTGATCATACTGTAACAGTGAATGAATTCCAGCAATTAAAAGCAGGTATGTACATTGTTAACGTTGAAATGAACGGGCAAAAAATCACCAGAAAATTAATTATCGAATAATTATCAATTAGTAAATTGAACGCCGCAGCAAAAAACTGCGGCGTTTTTTTATGTTTAGCACAATAATTTAAAGCTTGTTTATCAATTAAATCGGGACTATTTTTACCGTAAATTCAAATACTTTATGCCATTGAAGATTCTTTTGTTGTCTGATTCACGCTCCGAGCATACCGAAAAATGGGCTATGGGCTTGGCATCGAAAGGAATTCATGTAGGTGTTTTTAGTTTTAATAAAGCAACATACGATTGGATTAATAATCATCCGTTGATTACTCTGCTGCACGAGGCGGAAGAAACGGTTAATGCCAAAAAATTAAAGACAAAAATAAAATACATTAAAAATGTTGGCGCATTAAAAGCCGCTATTGCAACATTTAAACCAGATATATTACACGCACATTATGCAACCAGTTACGGGTTAATTGGTGCGCTTTCCGGATTCCATCCTTACATTATTTCTGTTTGGGGAATGGACGTGTATGGTTTTCCCAATGCCTCTTATCTCCATAAATCACTATTGAAGTATAATCTCCGTAAAGCTGATATGATTCTCTCAACAAGTGAAATCATGAAGCAGGAAACATTAAAATACACTGAAAAAAACATTACGGTGACTCCTTTTGGTGTTGATACGGCCGTATTTAAAAAAGCAGAAGTGTCTAAAGAGTCAAATACAATTTACATCGGTACTATTAAATCCATTGAAGAGAAATACGGAATCAGATATATTATTGAAGCTGCGAAAATCTTGAAGGATCGTATCAGAAATCAGAAATTAAAATTTTTGTTGATTGGTGCAGGTAGTCAATCCGATTATTACAAAAAACAAATTGCCGCTGAAGGATTAACCGACATGGTAGAATTAACCGGGCGGATAAAATTTTCAGACGTCCCGCATTACCATAATTTATTGGATATCTTTTTAAATGTATCTATCGATGACAGCGAAAGTTTTGGTGTAGCTGTTGTAGAAGCAATGTCGAGTGAAACGCCGGTTATTGTATCGGATGTAGGAGGGCTGATGGAAGTTATTGATAAAGGTAAGTTCGGTATCATTGTTAAGAAAAAGAACGCTTTGGAGATTGCTGATGCCATTGAAAAATTGATAAACAATCCGCAATTAAGAGAGGAAATGGGTAAGAAAGGACGCGAACATGTTTTAAATACTTACGACTTTAATGTGAGTTTAAATAAAATGATTGAAGCCTATAATTCTGTTTTGAAAAAATAAAGTGATTTTAAAGCCGGTTGAAAATAAGGATTTGTTTTACGAGAAAGCCTCAGCGGCTGTTGGTGTCTTTGCCTCTAAAGAATGGTTATCTATTTATGGTTCTGAATTAAAATTAGTGGGAATACATAACGATGATCAAAAATTTATCGGTGGTTTCTATTATTCTCAAACTAAAAAATTAGGCGCTTCATTTATAAAATTACCACCATACACACCGCATTGCGGCTTGTTTTATTTCTCGGAAGCAAAGAACCAGGCATCGGTCAATAGTTTTTCAAAAGAGGTTGTTTCCGAAGTTTGCAACTATTTGAGTTCACTGAAAAGTAAATTACTGGTCTTAGCTTTTCATTCTTCTGTGAAGGATATGCAGCCTTTTATTTGGGAAAAATATAAAGTCATTCCGAATTATACCTATCGTATCGACCTCCATAAAAGTCTTGATGATATTTATTCCAATTACGATCCTAAAAACAGAAATAAAATCAACGCTTGTCTCAAACAAGAACTTTCAATAAAAGAAGACGGATTAAGCAACGAAAATATGTTTGCTTTCTTTAAGCAGGCATTGCAATCGGCCGGTGCTAATGTTTACGAAGCGGAGTTGAAAAATATTTTTTTAAAATTCGCTAAGCCTAGCAATTCGTTTTGTTTGAGTGCGTTTCAAAACGGCAAGTTGCAAGGCGCCGTTTTCTGTGCATACGATAAAGAAGTATGTTATTATTTATTCGGCGGACTCGATAAAAACGCTGAGGTGAGTGGTGTCACTAATTTACTTTTACATAAAGCTATCGAGAAAGCGAAGAGCTTAGGTTGTCAAACGTTCGATTTTGAAGGCTCCATGTTAAAAGGAGTGGAGAAGTTCTTCAGGAGTTTTGGTCCGCAATTAGTACCATACTTTACCATTAATAAAGCCTCTTTGCCATTGGAAATGCTATTGAAGTTTAAAAAACGGGAGTTGTTCTAATGAGTAAACTACATTACATAACTCACCGTGAAATTGATTTCCTTAAATGGGATCAAACGATATTAAATTCAAAAGCACCCTTGGTATTTGCACAATCTTTTTATTTAAATGCCACTTCACCCGGATGGGATGCCTTAATCGGTGAAAATTATAAATGTGTTTTTCCCATTACTTCAAAAACAAAGCACGGAATAAACTATTTGCCACAACCTCATTTTACATCGCAATTGGGTTTGTTTGGTGATTTTACGAAGGAAGATTTAAATTTTTGCATTGATTATATAACGAAAAAGTACAAGCTTATTGAGATTGAATTGAATCATTTATGTAATCATAGCACAGCGATAAAATGTACCTTTGTTATAAATTATAAAAAATCGTATTCGTTTAACGAAAACACCAAACGCAATATTTCAAGAGCGCAGAATAACGGTTTTAAAGTGGAGGAAGTGAAGGGTAGCGATGCTATGCATTTATCTCAAACCTATTTAATTCCTTTTTTGAAAAACGAATTGGGATTAAATGAAGAAGCACAATCTGTATTTATGATACTCCTCAAAAATGCGGCTGAGGTAAATAAACTCCATACCTTTAAAGTGATAAATGCAAATGGGGAGGTCATGGCAATTGGTACATTTATTTCAAACGGAAAGCATACCATTTTTTTAAAGGGCACTAATTTTGATAAGAAAGAGAATACCGGAAGTATGCATTTATTAGTGAGTCATGCTATCAAGTACTTTGAAGATAAATCAGAAACCTTTGATTTTGCCGGCGGTTCTTTATCGGCCGGCTTAGCAGGTTTTTATAAAGGTTTAGGTGGCGAACAATTAGATTACGGTTATTTAAACATCAATAATTTACCCTGGTATATTAAATTATTTAAGAAGTAGTGAAAGCAATTATTTCCCACGATATTGATCATATTACGGTAAGCGAACACTTACTGCGCGATATGATTGTGCCGAAATTCATGGTACGCACCAATATTGAGTTGACTTTAGGGAAAATCGGATGGCAGGAATACTTTTTACGTTGGAATGATTTTTTAAAGAATAAATGGCAAAACATTGATGAATTAATCGCTTTTAATAAAACTAAAAATATTCCCTCCACATTTTTTATAGGCGTTGATAAAGGAATAGGATTAAATTACAGTAATGATGCAGCCGCTGTTTGGATAAAGCGAATTATAGAGCAGGGTGAGACGGTTGCAATACATGGCATTTGTTTTCAAAGCTTAGATAAAGTAAAAAACGAAAAGCAATGTTTCGAGAAAGCGTTTAATATTAAGCCTAAAGGAATGCGCATGCATTATGTAAAACGAAACGAGAATACACTTAATTATTTTAACGAAGCGGGATACCGTTTTGATACAACCGTACACGCTTATGAAAATCCTTATAAAGTTGGTACTATGTGGGAATTCCCCTTTCAAATTATGGATGGCTGGGTTATTGAGAATGGAAAGAAGTGGCAAAGCCGTAGTTTAGAAGAATGTAAGGAAGCGACTAGAAAATCCATCGACAAAGCCTTTGAGAGCAATTTAAATTACATTGGTATCGATTTTCATGATCGTTACTTCAGTAATAGTTTCAAAACCTGGATAGATTGGTATATTTGGCTTTGTGATTATCTGATTGAAAATAAAATCGCTTTTACATCTTTTGAAAATGCGATGAGCGAATTAGAATCACAAACGCAAACTAAACTTCAAGCTACACTATAATTGGCAATCAAATTACTCATATTAACTCAATACTTTCCGCCTGAAGTTGGCGCACCGCAAAACCGTTTGTATGAATTGGCCGTGCGTTTAAAAAACAAAGGTGTCGATGTGAGCGTACTAACCGCCATGCCCAATTATCCTAAAATGGAAGTGCAGAAGGAGTACGCCGGTAAGAAATATATGTATGAAGAAAGTGAAGGGTTGAAAATTCATCGCAGCTGGATTTATGTTTCTAAAAGCAAAGGCATCATTAAACGCCTCTTGAATTATTTTTCTTTCGTATGCTCAAGTGCCTGGTATGGAAAACGAAAAATTGGGGATGTAGATTTTATTTTATGTGAATCGCCACCTTTATTTCTGGGTTACTCGGCTTTGCGTTTAGCTAAAACCAAAAAAGCCAAATTAATCTTTAACGTCTCCGATCTTTGGCCGGAGTCGGCCGAGAAACTTGGCGTGGTTACTAATTCTACCATGCTTAAAATGGCGTATAACCTCGAAGAGAAATTATATAAAGCTTCGGTGTTGGTAAGCGGACAAACACAAGGGATTTGTCAGAATATTAATCAACGCTTTCCACAAGTTAAAACCTATTGGCTGCCGAATGGGGTAGATATGAATTATTATAACCCTCAGCAGATAGCGGCCGGTGATTTCAGAATTAATAACAATATCGCTCAAAATGATTTTGTTTTCCTTTATGCCGGCATCATTGGCTTGGCGCAAGGGTTGGAAATAATTCTGGAAGCGGCTAAAGCGATAAAAGATAAACCGCATTTGAAATTTGTGTTATTGGGCAACGGTCCGGAGAAACCAAGACTCATAGAGCTGCAAAAGCAATACGGATTAAGCAATGTGATATTTATTGATTTTGTGCCAAAGAGCCAAATGCCTCAGGTATTAAAATCGGTGAACGCAGCTATCATTCCCTTAAAGAAACTCGATTTGTTTAAAGGTGCTATTCCTTCCAAAATATTTGAAAGTCTGGCTATGGAACTGCCCATTTTATTGGGTGTAGATGGTGAGGCGCGTGACTTGTTTATCAATAAAGGCCAATGCGGATTGTATTTTGAACCCGAGAATGTAAATGAATTGGTAAAGGCTGTAATTGATGTGTCTTCTGATTATACAAAGGCCAAACAATTAGGTGTGAATGGCAGAAACTATGTGAACCAAAATTTTAACCGCGATACCATCGCTGAAAAATTTTACAATCAAATAATTCAATTGTAAGTGAAAACGCGCAGCCAAATATTTTTTGAAAATCTGCCGGTGTTGTTCACCTTCTTAATGCCATTTGGATTAAACTTATCCATTCTCATCATACTCTGGTTTATTACCTCTTTGTTTGTGGCCAAAAAAGACGATATGTTAAGCGGTTTAAAAAATCCATGGTTCCTTGTGATGCTAGGTTATTTTACATTACACGTTATCAGCGCAGCTCTTTCTGATAACAAACATGAATCCATCCGGGCCATTGAAGTAAAACTGGGTTTTTTAGCCTTTCCATATTTTTTCTTTCTATTTAAAATCAATACAGCCACCATTCGACGTATCGTGATTGCTTTTGTAAGTGGATGTTTCTTTGCCTTGATAGCTTGTTTAATGCGGGCCTTGTGGATTTATATAGTGGACGGAGAAAATCATTTTTACTACAATAAATTTTCTTATTTCATGCATGCGGGTTATTTCTCCATGTACATGTTGTTTGCTTCAGTCGTTTTATTTTTAGTTTATCCTGTATGGTTTGAGAAAGAAAAATGGCTCACCATCATGCGCGTGTTTTTAATGCTAAGTTTTGTGACCGGCATCTTTTTATGCGCATCTAAAATCGGTATCATTGCTTTATTAGCTGTAGGTATTTTGCTTCCGATTATTAAATACAAGGAGGTAATTACACCCGGAAGATTTGTGGTGTTTTTATTAGCGCTTTGTGCTTTAGTTGGCATTTTATATGTGGCTTTACCAACACCATTTGAAAGACTCAGTAATGCTTTTAAAACAGCTTCTTCAGCTAACGTTGATAAAACTTCCGTGGAGAGTACAGCCGTTCGTATGTTGATTTGGGGAGAAAGCATGGAAATCATTAAAAATAATTTCTGGTGGGGAGTAGGTGTAGGCGATGCGAATGATGTTTTACAAGCGGCCTACAAAGAGCATGGACTCACCGGCGCCTTAGAACATAATTTAAACACCCACAATCAATACTTTCAAACCTTTATCGGATTGGGTGTAGTTGGGACATTGCTTTTAGTAATAGGGACGCTTGGTGGAATGATTTATGGATTTGCTAAACGTAATACTGTTTTGGTTTTATTCAGCGTGATTATTATGCTGAATTTTTTGGTAGAGTCGATGCTGCAAACACAAGCCGGTAATTTGTTTTATGGCTTTTTTGTGTGTTTGTTGTTGCGGTATGAGTTGATGATTTTACCTGAAAATGAGACAAAACATCAGCATTAAACCTATTTCAGGTTTAACAGCGAGTGATAAATCTTCGTAGTTGCGGAATTAAAAGAAAATGCAACAGAGCATAGCAGTAACAACGAAGTAAATCACAATATCCAGTAAACGTTCCTGAGTATTCATTTAATCATTCAAATTACTTTTATATAAAGCTATTACAATTTGAACGCTTATTGTGTTAAAGGATTATGGGTTTTGAACAGGGTTTTGTTCATTCGGTAGTTCTTTCTTCTTCCCGCCCAAAATGGCAAATAGCATTACCGGCAGTAAAAAGATATCGGCGAGTACGGCAATGATAATGGTGACGCAAATTAAAAAACCGAAATAATAAGTACTCTGAAAATCGCTGATCATTAAACTCATGAATCCTCCCATTAAAATGAAAGTGGTGAGCAATATGGGTTTTCCTGTTTCAAAATAGGTGCGCTTAAAAGCGTACATTAAACTCTTGCCGTAACCTAATTCTATTTTTAAACGCGATATAAAGTGTATGGTGTCATCAGTAGCTACACCAAAAGCAATGCTAAACACCAAAGAAGTGGCCGATTTTAATTCGATGCCCATAAAGCCCATCACGCCCGCCATAATGGCTAAAGGAATAACATTCGGTAAAATAAATACCAATACCATTCTCCAGCTGCGGTGTAAAAAGTAAGTGAGGATGACAATCACAATAATCGAAAACAAAAAGCCCTGCATCATGTTTTCTACCATGTAATCGTTATTCAAATCTACCAAATGCGCCGCTCCTGTAACTGTTATTTCTAATTCTTTGGCATTAATGTTTGCCGCTACATATTCGTTTAATTTTTGATTGTGTTCTTTTACAATGCTACTGCCCACATCCTGAATTTTTGCACTGATGCGCGCGGTTTTAAAATCGGCACTCACCAAACGCTTGATGTCTTTGTTCTTTTTGTTGTTTTTTAATTCCTTGGTAATGGTTTCAAAGTCTTCTTCATTCGGTATAGTCAGACCCGCATTATCATTCAAAGCTTTGTTGAGCGACTTTACCAGCGAAGCAGGTGAATACAAAAATCCTGCCCCATATTCTTTCTTAATGAATTCGTCAAGTCCGTTCAACTGTTTAATGATGCTGTAATCCCAAACGTTTTTGCCGGTATCCTTTACGGTGATTTGTATTTCGAGCGGACGAACACCGCTGTATTCTTTATCGAAGAAGTTAAAGTCTTGTTTGATTTTTACACCATTGCTTAAATCATCTAACAATAGATTATTCACCTTTATTTTATAAATCCCGGCAACGGAGGTAATAATTAGTAAAACAGTGATGGCAACGATGGCTTTCTGGTTTCTGAATATCCAGAAGAGCATTTTACGCATCACATTATAAGTGTTATTGTCGTGGCCATGCACGCTTACCAGTTTTTTAGGCGTGAAGAAAAATAAAAGCGCTGGAAGCAAGGTGTAGCTTAAGATAAAAGCAATTACAATTCCCACTGAGGTGTAAATTCCGAAATCACGGATGGGTTGTATGCTCGAAAATAAGAGCGATAAAAATCCAACCAGTGTGGTGATTAAAGTAAGGAAAGTAGGGAAGCCCACTTCTTTTAAAATGAGAGGATAAATTTTGCTGCGCTCGGTGTTTTTAGATAGCTCTTCGAAGTATTTGGAAAAGAAATGCACCACATCACTCATGCCGGCAATAAATACCATGGTAGGCAGCATCACCGACATTAAATCAATAGGTTTACCAATCAAAGCCATGATGCCTAAGGTCCAGAAAATAGAAATAAGAACTATAGAGATAGGAACAATAATGCCGTAAACACTTCGGAAGGAAAACCAAAGGAAGATAATGACTAAGGCAAAAGAAATAGTGAGGAAGTACACAAATTCTTTTTGAAGATTTTGTAAGTACACATCCTGCGCGAAAATTCTGCCCACAAAATGGATGTCGTCGAATTTGTATTTGTTAATACATGCTACGATTTGATTTGCCAGAGAATCGGATTTTACTTTACTGAGTTCGTCGCGGGTTTTAATGTAAATGCTGAGTGATTTTGCATTCTTCGGAAAGAAAGAACCAACAAATTCTCCTGAGCTGTAAATGGCGGTGCTGTCATCTTTATACAAATCGGGATTATCGTAATGCAATACTTTGGTTTGAACCGGAGCGAGTCCGCCAAGACTAAGCATTTTTAAATTGGTTGGTGAAATAACTTGCTTAACGTAGCTTAATTGGTTTAAGTCGTTGGTAAGCGCGTCCACCTTTTCGAGGTAACTTTTATTAAAGATGCCGTTTTTGTTTTCAAGAGCAATTAATACGAATTCATTGTCGTACTCGAAATTGTGGCGGTACTTTTCGTAGAACTCCAACTCCTTATCTTCATTCGGAAAAAAAGCTTCGAAGTCGTAATCGAATTTAAGGCTTGAGATTTTGAAGCCGCAGAGTACTGAAAATCCGATAACAAAAATGATAACAAAAATGTAATATGACTTCTGATTTTTGATGGCTTAAAGTTACGGCTTATGTGATGAAATAAAAATGCATTTTAAACAAAATGTCATTCCAACCGGAGGGAGGAATCTATCAGGAAAGTAGATTTCTCACTAACGCTCGAAATGACAATTACCAAGTTCTCGACTACGCTCGAACCGACAGTAATAAAAAATGTCATTCCGACCGAAGGGAGGAATCCATCATGAAGACAGATTTCTCGCTAACGCTCGAAATGACAATTACCAAGTTCTCGACTACGCTCGAACTGACAGTAATAAAAAATGTCATTCCGACCGGAGGGAGGAATCTATCATGGAAACAGATTTCTCACTAACGCTCGAAATGACATTATGATTAGAAAGGAATTTAAATTCCTGATGTGCCTGACATAATGCTAACGTCTGAATCGGTGTTTTGTTCAGGCGTAATGGCAATCACCGGAATATCCGAATGATGAATGACCTGTTGCGCATACGGACCTAAGAAGAAACCGCTGATTTCCGCTTCCTGATCCGTCATAATAATGATTAAATCAGATTTGGTTTTTTCGGCTTGTGCAATCGTTGCCTTTGCACGGTTCTTAACATCTTTCAAAATTTCGCTGGTGGCGATTACGTTTTGTTTTTTTGCTAATTCTTTAATTTGATTCATTACCACACCCATACCTGCTGCTTCATTTACATCATCGGCCCCTAAAATTCCTGCAACGTGTAAGTGCGCGCTGAATGTTTTAGCTAATTCGATGGCGTAAGTTACTTTTTGGCGACTGTGTCCTGATGTATCAATAGGTAATAAAATGTTTGTGTAACCGAATTTCTTCGCTTTTTGACTCATGGTCATAACCGGCACACTTCCTTTGGTAATTACCTTTAAAGTGTTGCTTCCGATTACAAATTCTTCAATCGGTGAATAGCCATGAGTGCCCATTACCACCATATCCGCACCAATTTCTTTTTCGGTAGCAATGATTTCTTTGGTAGGATTTCCCATTTTCACAATTGTGTTAATGGTTACTCCATATTCATCTTTAATCTGATTGGCTAAAAAGTTTAATTTATTAGTTGCAGCTTGTTCAAATTTTTCAGGTCCATCAATATGCATAGGTTGTTCTACGACAGCATAATGTTCATACTGCTTATTAATAACGTGCAATAGGTATAAATCGCCTTTAGTATATTTCGCTAAAAAGGCTCCATGTTTAATGGCTAATAATGAGGTATCCGAAAAATCTACCGGAATTAAAATTTTGCCTGATTTAAAATGTATCATAGTGTTTGTGTTTTTTAATTAGGTTAAATATAAGTTTATTTTTTAATTATCAATACTGACCGAAATCAAGTCTAAAACTGACGGATATGTGTTTTCTTTTACAATAGAATGTATAGCGTTTTTATCCATCCATTCCACTTTTTCAATATTCTCCTCGGTTTGCGGAATGAGCTCTCCTGAATGTGTACTATTCATTAAGTACCAATACGTGATTTTAAGGGCGTATTTCCCTTTATAGGGATAAATATGGTAGGAGGAAGGTAGTTCTTTTACGATCTTAAGTCCTGTAATAGCGCATTCCTCTTCACATTCACGAATAGCGGCTTGAGGTGGTTTTTCGCCCGTATCTATTTTGCCTTTGGGTAAATCCCATTTATCCAAACGATAGATGAAAAGAAATTTATTTTTTTGTGTGATGAGTCCGCCTGCCGCTTCAATGTAAACAAATTGTGTCTTTAGTTTTTCAAAAAAAGAATCTACGTTTTTGCAAAGAAAAATCAAATCCTGTTTGGTGTTTTGTTGAATAAATTCTTGCAAAGAAAGCTGCCAAAAATCATCCGTAACTTTAGAGGTATCTACAATTAATTGATTGCCCGAAGGTTGAATTGTCTCTTGTGTTAAGAGAATATATGCATTATTGAAATAAATTTTTTTGTTCATAAAAATCTCTTTCTAAAGCCTTTTATAAGGCTAATTTTGTGCCCATGACCTCATTTGACGACTCGGCGTTTAAAATTGCCGAATTTTTATTACAAATCAAAGCTATTAAGTTAAGTCCGGATAAACCATTTACCTGGGCTAGCGGGCGTAAATCGCCAATATATTGTGATAACCGTAAAACATTATCTTATCCTCAAATTCGTACGTATATCCGTCAGGAATATGTTAACACCATCAACAAACATTTCGGTAAGCCGGACGTAATTGCAGGTGTTGCTACCGGAGGAATTGCTCAAGGCGCCTTAATTGCACAAGAAATGGGATTGCCTTTTGTATATATTCGCAGCGAAGCTAAAAAACACGGCTTAACGAATATGATTGAAGGTGTTGTTGAGAAAGGACAAAGTGTTATTGTGATTGAAGATTTAATTTCAACCGGAGGCAGTAGTTTAAAAGCAGTTGACGCTTTGAAAGAAGCAGGTTGTGTGGTTAAAGGCATGGTAGCTATTTTTACTTATGGATTTGATGAGGCAGCCGATAATTTCAAAAAGGCGAATATTATTGTAAAGACTTTAACCGATTATAACGTACTTATTGATGAAGCTTTGAAAAAAGGTTACATTGATGAGAAGGATGTGGAGTCATTAAAGCAATGGCGTAAAGATCCTGCCAACTGGGGCGTTGTAAATAATTAATTATCGTGGCTGAGTTTACCATCGTTAGCGATACGCATTCTACCCAAAGTACTTTAAAACACATTTATGAGTTTTTGGCCGATTTCAAAAACTTCGCGGCTATTATGCCTGAAGATAAGGTCGAAAATTTTGAATGTGATGCCGAAAGTTGCAGCTTTAATATACGGGGTGTAACGCCTTTAAAGGTGAAGTTTAAAGAGAAGAAACCTTATTCCTTAATCATTTTTGAATCAGAAGGATTAGCCAAATTCAATTTTTTGTTGGAGGCCGAATTAAATGGCGAAGCCGATGCAACCGGACAATGCACCGTGAAGTTGCATGGCGACATCAATCCTTTTATAAAAATGATGGCTGAAAAACCGCTCACGCATTTGGTGAATACTATGGCATTAAAATTATCGCAATTAAAATAAAAGTATGAGTGATTATACCATTAACGCGGCCATTCAACTGTTGCCTATAGATACTGAACAGAAAAGATGGGATGTGGTAGATAAAGCCATTTTGTTAATTCAGAAAAGCGGATTAAAGTATAAGGTTTGTCCTTTTGAAACAGTGGTTGAAGGAAAAAGCTCAGATGTATTTGCCTTAATTGACGGCATTAAAACTATTGCACTACAAAATTCAAACGAAATTCTCATTAATATAAAAATACATGCGGCTAACCGTGATGTGTTTTTCGAGGAAAAATTAGAAAAATATTAAGGTCGGATTAAAAGGAAGGAAGGTGTTTCCTTTTCACCCATCACAATGTCTTCCGATAATAATTTAAATCCATCAATACTTAAAATGGCCAAGTGATGATTGTAAAACTCAATCATCTGCCAGTTCTGACGGTTTATTAAATGGAAATTTCCAGGCGCGTAGTTTTCAAGGTTTGTTATTTCCTCTTTTAGTTCGGTGTTGGCTTCAATGATGCCGTTCAAATCCACTATGGTAATTTGAACGTTACTGTTTCGGATTATTTTTTTAGCGTAGAATAAAAGAAAAACATCGCTTATTGAAACCACCGGCATTAGTACTTTTTCTACCTGGTCTAAATTATGATCAATAAAAATACCTACGGGAATTTTACTATTATTGATGAAGGCATTTGATTTTTCATCAAGAATATTTGATGTTTTAAAAATCCCGCCTTTTCCCGTGAGTGTTCCTATTAATTTATCCGGATTTAAAGCATTGGCGGTGATACCTATGAATTGACCAAGCAAAGTTCCTTCAAATACGGATTGTCCGACGCCCACCAACATTATATCATAATGACCGGAATTAGCATCACTTAAAATTTCTTCGCTCACATCGTTACTTACTTTATAATTGGTTTTAATGGTGAGGCCTAATTTTAGTGCTTCTGATTTAATGGGTTTAAAGCTCTCCTTTTCGTACTCTGCAAGTTGGTAAGCGGTGATATCAGCAGTTGGCGTTACGTGCAAAGCCATAATTTCAGTTGAGTTTTTCGAGTAACCTGAAATTAAGTTAGCGATTCTTGCCAGTTTTTTACCACTACCGGGATTGGCAAAAGAAAGCAATACTTTGAATTTGTTTTTTGTTTTGAGTGGAATTTCATCACCGTCTTTCCTATAAACAAACTTAAAAATATCAAGTAAAGGTCCGGTCATAAATGTTGTCACAATAACCATTAAAACCATCATAACAAATAATTCGGGTGTAAAAACTCCTAACTCGTAACCAACACTAATTATGACAATTTGGATTAAACCCCGTGTGTTCATTAAGGCACCAAGATTTAAACTATCCTTCCAGCTGTAACCAGCTATCTTGGCCCCCAGCATATTTCCGCCAAACTTTCCAATTATACCTGTAGCTATAAGTAAAAATGTTACCTCATAAAGGTGTAAGTTGTTTAACAATCCAAGATTTGTTTTTAAACCTATAAAAGCAAAGAACAATGGCAATAAAAGTCCAAGGGAAATCGATTCAATTTTTTCAATGATTAGGCGTCTAAAATTAACCGAAGGCGGCATAATGGCTCCTGCCATAAAAGCTCCGAATAAAGCATGAATACCTAAAGATTCAGTGATTAATGATGAGAGTAATAATATACCAAAAATTGTACCTGTGATATTAAGATTAAGGGATTCTTTATTAGAGTAAACCTCACCAAATTTTCTGAGGAAAGGTTGTACTAATTTAATCATGATAAATAAATAGAAGGCCGCAAACATTATTGTAAATACAGAGCCTGCCAAACTTCCTGCTTTTATGATAGCAATGACAACTGCTAAAATGCACCATGCTAAAATATCATCAGCCGCGGCAATTGTTAATGCTAAACTTCCGATTTTTGTTTTAGTTAGATTACGTTCATGAATAATTCTTGCAAGAACAGGAAAAGCCGCAATACTTAAGGACACTCCCATAAAGAGAGAGAATGATAAAAAACTGACTCCTTCAGGCGCGAATTCAGCATAAATAAAATAGGACAATAAAATAGTCAATGTATACGGAATAGTAATTCCGGTAATAGTTATGACAGCAATTTTCGATGTGTTACTCTTTAAGATTTTAGGATCAAGTTCCATTCCAATAACAAACATGAATAGTACTAATCCAACTTGACTCAATAAATGAAGATTCTCCAAAGATTCTGGAGGAAACAGGAATAAGCTGGCTTCAGGAAAAAATACACCTAATATGGAAGGGCCTAATACAACTCCCGCTATTATTTCACCTATAACGGTTGGCTGACCAAGTTTATTGAAAATATAACCAAAGGTTCTTGCAGTGAAAAGAATTGAAAAAATCTGAAATAATAAAATTGCAAAAGGGTGTGTAATGTTTTCCTTGAAAATATAGTTTAATTCATCAATGAGAGAAAAAACTGATTGCTTTGGGAGAATATTTTTGCCTTCTTCAAGAGATTTTCCGGAATGAAGAAGGAAATAAAAGGATAAAAAACATAGCAGTAATACTATTACAAAAAAGCCAATGTTTTTAGTTTTTCTTACCACTTCAGTTTTACAATTCAAATGTATGAAATTAAATGCCTGAAATGAGTCTTTTCTACAACTTTTCAGCCACTAATGCATAAACCATCGGAATTCGATTTCCAATGTGCTTAATGTGCCACTTACCGGGTTCAGTTTCTACAACATGATTAAAGCAAGGGTAGGGCGAATAATCGAATTCCTGAATCTTATTTAATCTTAAACCATTTTTAAGTAAAGCTTCCAAAACTTCTGCAAGTCCGTGGTTCCAGCTAATGGTTGTTGTTTTAATAGGTGCGGATTTATCGGCATAGGTGCCATTTTCGGTTTCCACAATGGCGTCGGCTTTGAAATAATTATATTCTACTTTACTGAAATCGTTATCAAACATCCACACCACAGGATGAAATTCAGCCATAACAAATTTCCCTCCGGGTTTCAGGAAATGGGAAATTACGCCGGCCCATTTATTCATATCCGGTAGCCAACCAATCACACCATAAGATGTAAATACAATGTCAAATTGCTCGTTTAAATGTTGTGGTAATGTATACACGTCACAGCATATAAAACGGGCATCTAATTTTAAATCATCGTTTAATTGTTTGGCTTTTTTAATGGCTTCTTCCGAAAAATCAACGCCGGTAACTTTAGCCCCTATTCGCGCTAAACTTAAAGTATCTTGTCCGAAATGACATTGCAAATGCAAAACGCTTTTACCTTTTATATCGCCGAGTAAATCCAATTCTATGCTGTTTAGCATATTCTTACCTTGCTTAAAAGCATCTACTTCATAAAAGCCCGAATTAAAATGATGTTCGGTGCGCGCGTTCCACGACTCTTTATTGTATTTTAAGTAATCTTCGTTTTTCATTGTATTTTTTAATGTATTTCCAGTTTCTGATTTTTCCTTCAGCCATCCATTCAATGGCAGTTTCCATTCTTTTTAGTCTGGTTTCATCCCTTTTAGCTTCTGTTATCCAGACTATATATTCCTTTTTATTCGCATGACTGAAATTTTCGAAAGTATGTAGGGCGTTTTTGTTTTTACTAAGAGCCTTCTTAAAGTAATCGGGTATAACTAAAGCTTTCCTTTCTTTATCATCGGGCTTCTTACTTAGTTTTACACCCGTATCAATCAGTTTCATGGCTTCCTTAATGTAATCTTTCAGAATTTTATCACTCGGTAAATCTTTGATGTTTGTTAATTTTCCCAGCGAACCCATTCCGTTTTTTGCTTTTCCGCGTGATAAAATCTTTTTGGGATCTTTCATTTTCGATTCTAACCAAAAACCAAATGCGCAATGTTGTTTAAAGGCGGCCATGCTGCATAAAATACTTCCTTTATACATGAAGCATGGAAAACTCCATTTCATGGTTTCTTCGGCATCCGGACAAACTTCGTGAACTAATTCTGTTAGATGCCATAAAATTTCCTGTGCAAAAGGCGCAGATTTACTGATGTATAATTCGACGCGTGTATCCGTTTTTCCCATTTTTATTGTAACATTTTTAAAATTCCAATGGCAATTTGATCAACCGACAAGCCGGTATTGTTTAACACAACCACCCCAACATTTTTACTTTTAATCAAACCGCAGAAACTGGAAAAGCCCTGGGTCATTCCGTTGTGCCAAATTAATTCATTTCCTTTTTTAGTGGTAACTAGTTGCCAGCCCATAGCTACTTGATCGCGTCCGTTATTAAAAGTAGAGTAGTGCGATAATTTAAGTGCGGGCACAGTATCTTTTAAATTGGCCTTTACAAATTGTATCATGTCCTCGCTGGTCGACCGTAAGCCGCCGGCTCCCGAAAATGCCCCCAAATCCCATTTATCAGTGGTTTGTCCGTACGAATTATGTCCTTCTGCAAAGCGTTTTTCATCCTCGCTGTTTAAAGTGATTTTAGTGTCATTCATTTTAAGAGGAGATGTGATTTTTTCTTTTACCAGGTTTTCATAGGTTTTATTATACACTTTTTCTAAGGTTACCGCCAGCAAGGCAGCACCAAGATTAGAATACTCGTTTTTTAAACCAGGAAACGTGTCAATTGAGATTGTAGAAATGTAATTGAGAAGCATTTCTTTGGTATAATGCTTATAGGGATTGGAGGCATCATAACCTTTTTGTGTGGTTAAATCGGAGGGAATACGCTGAATGCGCGATGTGTGATTACTCAAATGAACCAATTCAACTTGTTTACCCTTATAGGCTAAATTTTTATACGAATCGCCTAAATACTTTTTAAGCGGGTCGTTGGCGTTTACTTTTTTTTCGGTTATGGCCTGCGCCAATAGGATGCTTGTAAAAACTTTACTTACGGAGCCAATTTCATAAATGGTTTTTGAATTGGGTAATTCGTTTTTTCCTCTGGCAACTTCACCATAATTGTAAAATTTGGTAGTTTCTCCATTGTAAACTGCAATACTTAATCCGCAAACACTGTTGTTTTCATAGTACTTTTTCACAATAGAATCTATTTGTAACTCCAGTTGATTAGATAAAGGATTGTCGCTTCGTAATTCGCCATTGTTTAGCACCGGAACTTTCGGTAACTTTTCTTCATGTATGGTCCAACCCATACCGGTAATTTCTTCTTCCGCGTTACAGCTGAGTTGAAGATCCATTTTCCCATTATTAAATTCCGCTACAAATAGGTGCATGCTGCCTTTATAGTCGCTGTGCTGAATGGAAAGCATCGCGCCATACTGATCGTAAATATTAAGTTTAAAGAAATCGCCCAGCTCTTTTTCTGAAATTTGTTTTTTAAAATCCGCATCCAGAAGCTTATAAATGCCTTTGTAATTCTGTGCGTTATATTCTTTCAATAGGATGGCTGCCGTTTTTTCATGCGTTTCTTTGGAGGCCAGTTGAGCCATTCCAAAAAAGGTAAAAAGGCAGAAAATAAATAGGGTAAAAAGGCGTTTCATACTTAGATTTAAAGTAAAGAAATAAATAAAAGAAATGCCATTTTTTTATTTAGTATAAATGGTAAAATTTATTAATAAATGAGTATTTTTAAGGTTCAGATGAGAGCTCTAAAACTAATCCTTATTTTCTTAATGGCTTTTGGTGCAATATTACCTGCACAAGAAGATAAAGAGCTTTTGCCTAGGGTAGCAGTTCGTGCTTTCATTGGTGTTCCAAAAGTAGTGGGCAGTCAGGCGTATCGTGTGAGTTTTAACGGACTTTACGATGGAGGTTTAAAAATAACCTTACGTTTATTTAATAACTTTTGTTTAGGTGTCGGTTATCAAAATGCACTTTTTAATACGACTACCGAATTTAGAGATGTATACGGACGGAACATTAATACCCGTCAGCAAATGCATAATGGTGTATTAGCCTTTCATTACGATAAACCGGCAGGACCAAAAAGTTTTTGGTCTTTAAGTTTAAGTACAGGCGCTTCTTATAATTTTTATACCGGAACTGTAGCGGTGAAGGATAGTATGTATAAAAATATTCCTACTTCATTTACCACAGCGTTTGTAAGACCGGAAGCCAGTATTAATTTTTTGGTGGAAGATAATTTCGCTTTCAGTATTTTTCTCGCCTATAACATGACATTACAGCAATTCAATCCGGAATTACCTCGTTTGGATGGCTGGAAGAATTATGAAAAAATTCGTAATAAGGCGAATATGGGATATGTTTCTTTTGGTTTTGGTTTCTATTACGGATTCAAGAAGAAAAAAGCGAGTGCTTAATGCATCTTTAAATTGAAGTTAAGAAGTTGGATAGTTGTTCTCTTGTTGATAAGCAAAGTCTATGCTCAAAATTTCAGTATCAGCGGTTATATTAAAGATAAATCTAACGGTGAGAGTACACCGGGAGCAACCATCCTTATTAAGGAAATAAACAAAGCTACTTCCGCCAATCAATACGGATTTTATTCCATTACAGTTCCGAAAGGGAAATATACTTTAGTGTTTAGCTTTCTGGGATACGAAACGCAAACGCAAACCATTGAGTTAAATAAAAACACTTCTATTAATATCAATTTAAATCCGGGTGAGAATCAATTAGGGGAAGTAGAGGTAAGTACTGACAATCCCGATAAAAATGTGAGTTCTACTCAAATGAGTTCCGTTAATCTGGATATGGCTGACATTAAAAAATTACCGGCCTTTATGGGGGAGGTGGATGTTTTAAAAACCATTCAACTTATTCCGGGTGTGAAATCAGCGGGCGATGGTAATTCCGGTTTTTATGTTCGTGGTGGTGGCCCTGACCAAAATTTAATTTTATTGGATGAAGCGCCTGTTTATAACGCCTCTCACTTAATGGGTTTTTTCTCGGTGTTTAATGGTGATGCGATTAAAAATGTCAACTTAATTAAAGGTGGTATGCCGGCGCAATACGGGGGTAGACTTTCGTCGGTGCTTGATATCTCCATGAAAGAAGGGAACAACCAAACTTTTCATGCTACAGGCGGAATAGGCGTGATAGCTTCACGATTAACAGTTGAAGGTCCTATTAAAAAGGATGTTTCTTCATTTGTTTTCAGTGCGCGCCGTACTTACATCGATGTGCTTTCGAAACCATTCTTTAAACCGGGTAGTGAATTTGCAGGCACCACTTATTACTTCTATGATTTGAATGCTAAAATCAATTATAAGTTTTCGGATAAAGACCGTTTGTTTTTCAGCTCTTATTTCGGACGTGATATCTTTAAGTTTAATGATACGGAAGCGGATTTTAAAACAACTATTCCCTGGGGAAATGCAACAGCCTGCTTACGCTGGAACCATTTATTTAGTTCGAAGTTATTTTCTAACGCTTCAGTCATATTTACAAATTATGATTTCGCGTTTGGTGCAGAGCAAGATAATTTTGAAATGACTATTAAGTCGGGAATAAAAGATTGGAATTTTAAGTACGATGTCAATTATTTTCCGAATCCGCGCCACAATATAAAAGTAGGATTAAATTATATTTTCCATACGTTTATTCCTACCAGCGTTTCAGCAAAGCAAGGCGATACAGAGTTTGACTTAGGAAACATTATTAAATTGTATTCACACGATGCTGCTATTTATGCAGGTGACGATTGGGAGATTACCGAAAAACTGAAAGTAAATGCAGGGCTGCGCTTTAGTTATTTCCAGCAGTTTGGTCCGTTTACACGCTATATTAAAGCGCAAGTGGGACAGCCTGCTGATACCATCATTTATAAAAAGGGTAAAAAGGTGGTTGATTATTACGGATTGGAGCCGCGCTTATCACTCCGTTATGCATTTACCAAATCCTTATCTGTTAAAGCATCTTATACTCACAATTATCAATACATACACTTGGCAACAATGTCGTCGGTGAGTTTACCAACTGATGTTTGGATGCCGAGCACGGAAGTGATTAAACCACAAATTTCTGATCAGTATGCTATAGGAATATTCAAAAATTTTAAAGACAATGAATTTGAGACTTCTATCGAAGCTTACTACAAAACCATGCAAAATCAGGTGGATTATAAGGAAGGCGCACAACCATCCGATAATGTGTATGATAATCCGGATAATGCTTTCACCTTCGGAAAAGGCTGGGCCTATGGCGCTGAATTTTTTGTGAAGAAAAGTGTAGGGAAGTTTACAGGTTGGATTGGATATACATTATCGTGGACATGGCGACAATTTAATGAGATTAACTACGGACAAAAGTATTTAGCGAAATACGACAGAAGACATGATGCTTCCTTGGTATTAACCTATGATCATAGTAAAAAATGGAATTTCGGTTTGATTTGGGTTTACGGAACCGGTAACAGAGGAACTTTACCCGGCGGATTTTTTATTTATGAAGGAAGTGTAAGTTATGATTATGGATTACGTAATTCCTATGAATTTCCGGCATATCACCGCATGGATTTAAATATTACGTTTACGCCCGACAGAGAGAAGCATTTGTTAAGGAAACGGGAAAGATTAGTGAAACGTTACACCAGGAAAGGAAAGGATGTTAATACCATTGAGCTTCCGAAAAAATGGATGAAAAATTTCGAGAATAGTTATACGCTCAGCATCTTCAATGCTTATAATCGTTACAATCCTTATTTTATTTATTATAAACGCGAAGGTGATTTTATGAATGGAAATTTAAAGGTAACTGCCAGACAGGTTTCTTTATTTCCGATTTTACCGAGTGTAACCTGGAATTTTAAATTTTAAATGAAAAAGTTAGTTATATATTCATTCATCGTATTTGTTTTGGCGGTCATATTCACCTCCTGCCGAAAGGATATTGATGTAAAGTTACCCGAGTACAAACAAAAACTGATAGTAGAAGCGAGCATAGAAACTAATGGATTTCCAATTGTGCTTTTGTCGTGGTCGGTTCCATTCTTTGGCGACTTTGATTTCAGTCAGCCCGGAAATGCTTTTGTAAAGGGAGCTTTTATAACCGTTAGTGACGGAACTATTACCGATACTTTAAAAGAGTTAGATCCCAACACTGGTTACATTTATGTTGGTACAAAAATCACAGGGCAGGTTGGGAAATTGTATTACTTAACAGTAACAGTAAACGGGAAGACTTATACAGCCGATACTTTTATCAATCCTCCGATCGCCTTGGATAGTTTGTTTTTTAAAGGCGAACAAGATAGTTTAGGTTTTATGTGGGCACGTTTAACAGAGCCGGCGGGACTTGGCAATAACTACCGTTGGTTTGCTACAAGATTAAATAAAGACGATTTATATGCCGCGCCATTCAGTTCGGTGTTTGATGATAAGTTTGTAGATGGTAAATCCTTTGAGTTTGGTTATGAAAGAGGTCCGCAACCTAATGAGATACAAGAATACAATGATGATCCTGAGCGTGGGTTTTATAAAAGAGGCGATACGGTTGTAGTGAAGTTTTGTACTATAGGAAGGAAAGAATATTTATTCTGGAATTCTTATTACCTCAATAAATCCAGCAACGGAAATCCGTTTTCTTCACCTTCCAATATTATGAGCACGTTTGAATCGCAAGACGTTGTTGGAGGATTCTTTGGATATTCGCCAAGTTTTGATACTTTAGTTATACCAAAATAGGTTATGATGTTAGATGTTAAACTAAACATCAATAATTAAACAAGCAACAACAAAGAGTATGAGCAACGAATTCAGTGAAAAAACAGCCGAGGTAGGCAACTTTATTAAGTGTAAAGACTGTGGTGCCAATTTAAAATACCTGCCCGGTACTGAGCATCTCAATTGCGAGTATTGTGGCGCCAAGAATGATATTCATGAAGGTGCTGAAGCTGCCACAGCTGTTGTTGAAAATGATTTTGAGAGTTTTTTAAATGAGCAAGCTCACAAGGAAGATAAACAAGAAGTAAGTACTGTAAAGTGTGATAACTGTGGTGCCGCAACTACTCTTGGTCAAAATATTACAGCAAGTAATTGTCCGTATTGCGATACGCCATTAGTTGTGAAGAATGCTACAACATCCAGCATCATTAAGCCTAGTTATTTATTGCCTTTTAAAATAGAGAGGAAGGGCGCGAATGAATGTTTTGTGAAGTGGGTAGGAGGTTTATGGTTTGCTCCAAACAAATTAAAGGAATACGCTCAACACAGCGCCGAAAAACTGAATGGTATTTACATGCCTTACTGGACCTATGATACCAATACAATTAGTCAATACAGCGGTATGCGCGGCGATCATTATTACGTAACGGAGACGTATACCGACTCTCAAGGAAAACGACAAACACGACAGGTGCGTAAAACACGTTGGACATCAGCCAGTGGAACGGTTTACAATAAATTTGATGATGTGTTAATTGTAGCTTCACATTCATTGCCGGAAAAAATGGCACATGATTTAGAACCTTGGGATTTACATGAATTGAAAGCTTTCAACGATAAATATTTAAGCGGATTTGTAAGTGAGAGTTACCAGGTTAATTTAAAAGACGGATTTGAAAAAGCAAAGGGTAGAATGGATGGTACTATTCGCTCGAGCGTAAGAAGTGATATTGGAGGTGACGAACAACAAATTTTATCTTTAAATAATCAGTATAATGATATTAAGTTTAAACACATCTTACTACCGGTTTGGTTAAGCGCTTACCGCTACAATGATAAAGTATATCGTTTTATGATTAATGCCAGAACAGGAGAGGTACAAGGTGAACGACCATGGAGTACGGCTAAAATTTTATTATTGGTATTAGGTATAGTTGCCGTAGGTGTTGGTATTTGGTATTTTGCAACACAATACAATCACCCAACTAATTATTAAATTGTTTTTTTAGCGATTAAAACAAGATCCGTATAAGTTAAGCCATCTGTGCCTTTGCTTTCTAAACGATGTGTATCAATGTTTGTGAAACCATTTTTGAGGAGCTCTTCTGTTAAATAAGCCGCTTCATGAAAGTGCATGAATATCTCATCACCCTGACTTCCTTTTTTCGGGCCGGATTTAGAATAATCATCTTCCATGGTACTAATGTAAATAACACCATCTTTCAATAATACAGTAGCTGCATCCTGAATGAAACGCAAAGCTTCTTCTTTTGAAAAATAAGGAAAGCAAAACCCGCACATGATACCGTGAAATTTTTTATTGAGTGATTTGATTTCACGCGCATCCAATAATTTAAACGAAGCAGTAGGGTTATGTTGCTTTGCAATTTCAATCATTTGTGGTGCAAGGTCGGTGCCTGTTATCTTCAATTCAGAATTTTGAGATAGAAGATATTTTGTGATGTTACCCGGACCGCAAGCCACTTCCAATAGTTCAGCTTTTTTTAGTGGTAATCGGGATAAAAAAGAATCAAAAGTTTTATGGTATAAACTTACATCCATAAAACGCTCACTGTATTGCTGAGCGTATTTGTTAAAGATGTCGACGGCTATTTGATTTTTATTCAAGTCCGGATTACTGCTTTTCCTTTATGGTATCACAATGCCATTTTTTAGTTAACATTTCATTCCCAAGCGAATCAAAATTAGATTCAATTATGGTATCACAAATTACCTGGGGCTCCTTAGTTGATTTTTCTTCTTCCTTAGTATTCTCTTGGCTACAAGAAATGACAAGAAGCGTTGTCAAACAAATAAATAATTTTTTCATAATTATTAGTTTATACAGATTAATTAAAGTAAATATAGTTAAGAAAACTGATTTATCGGAACGAATAATTCGGAAGGAAAAGTGAGCTATTTTCCTCTTCCCTGAATCACTATAAGAATGGTGTGAACCAGAATTTTGAAATCGAGTAGGAGACTCATGTTCTCAATATATAAAATATCAAACTTTAAGCGGTCAATCATTTGGTCAACATTCTCCGCATAACCGTATTTTACTTGTCCCCATGAGGTGATACCCGGTCTTACTTTATGCAAATGTTTATAATGCGGCGCACGCTGTACGATTTGATCGATAAAGAATTGTCTTTCCGGACGAGGTCCAACCAAACTCATATCGCCTTTTAGAACGTTTAAAAACTGAGGCATTTCATCCAGTCTTACCTTGCGTAAAAAGCGTCCGACCTTAGTAACACGAGGATCATTTTCGCTGGATAGAGCAGGGCCCATTTTCTCGGCATCGCAATACATAGTTCGGAATTTATAAATGTAGAACGGGCGACCATGAATACCTACGCGAACTTGTTTGAAAAATGCCGGACCTTTAGAAGAAAGTTTTACGGCAAGAATTAGGATTAAATACAACCAGCTGAAGCACACCAACACGAATAATGATAAGAACACATCAATAAAACGTTTCACGGCAATTTGCCAATCGGGAATGATTTGGTTTTTAATTTCGATAAGTGGTGTTCCGAATATGGAATTCATCTTCACCTGTCCGGATAAAATATCGTACATATCCGGAATAATTTTGATGACAACGCCAAGATCGCTTAGCTCGTTAACAATGGCTTTTAAGTATTCGTGTTCAAAAGTTTCGAGGGCAATGATTACCTCTTCAACATTGTTTTTTTCAATAATGTCCTTTATCTCATGATATTCACCCAAGTGAGGCAATTGTTTTTTTAACACCTCCGAGTAACCGTTTTTACCTTCAATGTGTACGTAACCTATAAACGTATTGCCAATTCCTTTTTTCAAGGAATTAATTTCATTAAGAGTACTTAATGCGCGCTCATTGCTACCGATAATAACAGTTCTGAAACCAAAACTTCGGTTCGCGATTTTGTAATTGGTAATACTCGATAAAATTAAACGGAAGAAAGCGGTGATTATAAAATGCAATCCGAATAAGGCAAAAAAGAGTTTATAGTAGAATTTATAATTCGTTACATAATCATCTAATAAGAGCGCAAAGAACAAAACCGTAACGCCAAGTAATGAAACTGCAAAAGTTTGCACAAATTCGTTAATACGTGAACGGCGTAAGACATTGTTGTAAGTTCCAACTAAATAATAAAACAATATCCAGAGTAGAGGAATGATGATAATGCTTTTGTAGTATTGGGTATCGAACAATACATCCGGCATTGTGCCTATTTTGAACGGATCGATAAAGTTTTTACGGTACAGGTAAAAAGCGGTCCATGCCGTTGAAGCCGAGAAGAAATCGAACAACACATATTTTATGGTATGTACCGTTTTGTTCATTTAGTAACTGATGATCTTGATGTTGTCGATATAAATTTGTGGTGTATCTGTTTGTTTAACAGCCTTCATAAACCATCCGGCAGTTGCTGCGAGATTAATAGTAACGCCCGCACTCAATTGGATATAGATTTTCTTCCATTCGCCATCACTTGAGTTCACGGATGAAACATAAGTAAAGCTACTTCCATTGTACACACCAACATCAAAAGGTTGATTGCATTTATAATTCATTTCTAAATAAACCGGTGCGCCACCTTTTGGTAATGTAAACGAGGCTGTAGATTGACACTGAAAAATCGGGTGATCATCATCAAGCGCCGCATAAAGGCATTTAGTACCTTCAAACGCACTTGCTGCTGAATTCAAAATTTGATAAGTCGTATCTGTATTGATGGAATTCTGAATTGTAATACCGGTTGTGGTTCCATAGCCTTCAAAACTTTCAATCCAATGAAATACACAAGCGTCTTTGTATTTAAACGTAAAATTTCGATTAACGGTAACACCTGGCTCAACAGCTGTGTCAATTATAATTGGCTGATAAAACTCGTAGGGTTGGCGGGTAGCCGAAATTCCATTGTTTTTTATGCCGGCAAAGAAGCTTAAAGTATTATTTCCTGAAACAGGAAAAGGCATGATATTTCCAACTGGATACGCTCCTTTAAATTGTCCGTTAATGTAATACCAAATGTCGGTAATATTATGACTGGTACTTCCTTGTAGGGTGTTAGTTGCCACAGCAATGGTTTGCGGCTTCACAAAAAAAGCATCGGGTGCTTTGTATTTGTCTTTGGTACAGCCGTAAAATAAAATAAAGAGTAAAAAATATTTCAATAACCTCATATAAAATTTAAAGGCGCAAAAGTAAGGTACATTTACTTATTGAGGAAGTTATTTTATCGTCTGATTGAGTATTTTTTCATCAATGATTTGCACCATTTTTAAAACCTCAATCGCTTCTTCAAGAGTAACGGCCGGCTTTTCACCTGTTGTTATACTCTTATGAAACGCTATTAACTCGTCTTTTATTGCGTTAGAAGGGGAAATATTCGGGTATTTTATTAACACATCTGTATCCTTTGAGTTTCGCAAAGAATCACTATTGGTTTTAGTTAGATTCTTAAATTCAGTTACAATGGATTTTTTATGAAGTAAATCAATTTGAATGATGTTATTATCCTGATATACAATTGTTTCTCTTTGGTTATAGGAAGCGTTTCTGTTAGTGATGAGTGTGGCGATACAACCATTTTCAAACTCAAGAGTGGCTTCGGCTACATCCGAGCTATTACTAATTTCTGTACGGCCATGAGCTGTAATGTTTTTTACCTGACTTTTTACAATATCTAACAATATATCTAAATCATGCACCATTAAATCGAGTGTTACAGATACGTCAGTGCCTCTCGGGTTATAAATAGCAAAGCGTTTAAATTCAATTAAATGTGGTGTTTTAAATAGAGAAACACATGAAGTGTAAGCGGGATTAAAACGCTCCACGTGTCCGATTTGAATAACTGCATTTTTTTGGTTTAGCATCAAAAGCTTCAAAGCTTCCTCTACTGTCGGGGTGACAGGTTTTTCAATAAATACGTGCTTTCCTTGTTCGAGGGCAAATGCTGCCAGTTTAAAGTGAGTAACACTTGGGGTAATGATATCAATGGCTTCGCTGATTTCAAGCAACTCCCGGTAGCTGTTGCAAGCGCGTAAATTAAATTGTTTTGCTAAATCATTCGTTAATTGAGTATCGATATCGTAAAGACCAAC
Source organism: Bacteroidota bacterium (assembly GCA_017303905.1). NCBI lineage: Bacteria > Pseudomonadati > Bacteroidota > Bacteroidota bacterium. Next base: position 56,227 of record JAFLBH010000004.1, on the reverse strand, counting down.
AATTTCGAATCCATCGATCTCTTGTAAAAGTTTCAAGTGAGTTTTACCAAGGTGGCCTAAACCGATTATTCCAATTTTTATCATCCAAAGCAAAAATATGTTTTAAAGTTTAATTGTTAGCAATAAAATTTAATAGTTTAAAAGATAACTGAATTGCCCCTTAAATTTGAAATCTAAACAAAAAAAGTGTTTTATCACGTAAGTAAAGAAGACGAGTATCTTTTTCAGGGAAAGCGAAGAAGGTTGGTTGAGCAGCTCAAATTAAAGGGAATTTTAGATGAGGCTGTATTAAAAGCCATTGAGAAAATTCCGCGTCATTTGTTTTTTGACCAAAGTACAGCCCGTCCCGCCATGTTAGAACATGCGTATTCGGATAAAGCGTTGCCAATAGGCGCGGGTCAAACCATCTCACATCCCTTTACAGTTGCTTTTCAAACCGAAAAATTGGAAATTAAAAGCGGAGAGAAAGTATTGGAGATAGGAAGTGGATGCGGGTATCAAACAGCCGTGTTAGTTGAAATGGGCGCAAAAGTTTTTACCATTGAGCGTCAAAAATCTTTATACGATAAAACAAAATTGTTTCTTCCATACCTCGGTTACAAATCAGTCCGTTTTTTTTACGGTGATGGGTATAAAGGTTTGCCGCAACACGCACCATTTGATAAAATAATTGTAACGGCCGGCGCACCTTATCTGCCCAATGATTTATTGGTTCAGCTAAAAACCGGCGGCATTATGGTAATTCCTATTGGAGAGGGGGAACAGCAGGAAATGTATATTCTTAAGAAAACGAGCGAAACAACCTTCGAAAGACAGGTTTTAGGCAAGTTTAAATTTGTACCTCTACTTCAAAACAAGGTCTGATAATCACTGTTTAACAAGCATTTAACATTTCTTTGTTAAAAAACTAACTTAAATCAGTTTAGCGTGTCTAATATAACAGGTAAATTTGCTCAATCATAAAACTAAACAAAACTATGAAAAAATCAATCGCTCTATTAGCATTAGCATTCGGTGTAACCGGTGCATATGCGCAAGATTTAACCTCTAAGAAAGGTGAGCCGATTTTACCAGAGGCCGAAGACTGGTCAATTGGTGTTGACGCTACTCCTTTTTTAAACTATGTTGGTAACATGTTTGGCAAAACTGCTAACAACGTTGCTCCAACATGGAATAACTACGGTGCAAACCAAACTATCGTAGGTAAAAAATTTAAGGATGCACAAAACGCTTACCGTGCAATTGTTCGTATTGGTTACAGCAACCAATCTTGGAAGAACGAGATCGCGAAGCCTGTTGCATCTACTTCTACACCTCCTACATTTCCTAATAAGCCTGAAATGGTTGAAGATAAATACAGCCGCTCAAGCACATTTGTGGGTGTTGGTGTAGGTATGGAAAAGCGTAAGGGAAAAACTCGTCTACAAGGTTTCTATGGTGCTGACGTGTTTATTTGGTTCTCTTCAAGTAAAGACAAATTCAAATATGGTAACGATTTAGTTCAGCAAAATGCAGCTAGTACAATCGACCCAGATGTTGATCCGGTAACACACTCTACTGATTGGTCTACAATTCCGGCTGCTGGTTTAGCTACAGCTAATACCGGTAATACCGGTTTAAATGCAGGTGCAGTTCAATGGCGTAAATTGTCTGAGAAATCAGGTGGACAATTTGGTTTAGGAGTACGTGCATTTATTGGTGCTGAATATTTTATCTTACCTAAAATATCTTTAGCTGGTGAATTCGGTTGGGGTGTTGGTGTTGCAATGAACCTTAAATCAAAAACAGTTTATGAAGCTGAAGGTTTAAATAGTGCAGGTGACGAGGTAAAAGGAGAAATCGAAAACACAGCAAAGCGTGGTATGCAGTTAATTCTTGATACTGACCGTAACGCAGCTGCAGGTTCTCAGTATAACTTAACTCCAAACGGAACATTACGTTTAAACTTCCATTTCTAGTCTTTAAACATTCTCTCTATATAAACCGCGGGCTTTGTCCCGCGGTTTTTTTATTTATAAAAAATCACAAAATCCACACCCAATTAAAACATAAACCTACTTTTGTATCATGTTTTGGCGGTTTTTCATATTCTTTATTATTGTAACTGTAATCGAAATCTATTTCTTACAGGCTGTTAAAACATTTAGCCAGGATTTTAGTGATGGAAAAAAGAAGGCCGTTCTTTGGGTGGCTTATGCATTAGCTTTTTATAACATTGCCATTGCTGTAATCTCCTTATTTCATCCGGTTCCTGAATGGAGCGCGAAGTTTCGTTTTATCTCTGCCGCAGGGTTAATACTTGTAATTTGTAAGCTGTTTGGCATTAGTTTTTTATTAATTGATGATATTATCCGCATGTTTAAATGGCTTTACCAAATCATTTTTGTAAAAGCACAGGCCAACGAAACCATTAACGAGAATGGCATTTCCCGCATAAAATTCTTAAGTCAGTTAGCCATCACTTTTACAGTTATTCCTGCAGTTTCCTTTTTATACGGCATGATAAAAGGAGCCTATAAGTATCGTGTTCATAAAGCAGAAGTGAGAAGTCCGAATTTACCGGAAGCATTCGACGGATTTAAAATTGTTCAGATATCCGATATTCATATTGGTTCATTTATGGATAATGAGCCGGTAAAAAAAGCATTTGATATCGTGATGCAACAAGGCGCGGATGTGATTTTATTTACCGGTGATTTGGTAAACAACATTGCAGATGAAACACGTGGCTTCGAAGAGCAATTAAAAAGTTTAAAAGCACCCCATGGTGTGTATTCCGTTTTAGGTAATCATGATTATGGTGACTATGTAAGTTGGCCAACAGAGGAAGCTAAGAAACAAAATCTGGATGCACTCAAAAAGGTACATGCCGATTCGGGATGGAAATTAATGATGAATGAGCATGTGGCATTGGAAAAAGACGGACAAAAAATTGCTTTATTGGGAATAGAAAATTGGGGTGCAAACATGCATTTTCCTAAATATGGAAAAATGCATTTGGCGTATGAAGGCGCTAATGAGTATCCGTTTAAAATATTAATGAGTCACGATCCATCGCATTGGGATAAACAAATACGCACAGAGTATCCTGATATTGATTTAACCTTAAGCGGACATACACACGGAATGCAGTTTGGAATTGAAATTCCGGGATTTAAATGGAGTCCGGTGCAATATATATACAAACAATGGGCCGGTTTATACAAGCAGGATAATCAGCATTTATACGTAAACAGAGGCTTAGGCTTTTTAGGTTATCCGGGCAGAGTAGGAATTTGGCCTGAGATAACTGTTATCGAATTAAAACGCGCTTAATTATTTTTTAAACGCTTTTTCATAAGTAGAAATCCAATCTTTCACACTTACTTTTTTTACTAGTTCTCCAATTAATTTATAAGGAATTCCGTCTGTTTTCTTAAAGCGAATACAACTTTTCCCCATGTCTAATTTGTATTTACTGTGTTTTGGAAATTCGCTCACAAACCAATCGTGTAAGTCTTTATTGGCATAAATCCCCATGTGATAAAATGCAATGAAGTTTTTTTGTGAAGCCAATCCCATAAAAGGAAGTGGTTGTTTAGGATCGCAATGATAGCCATTTGGATAAATTGAATGCGGTACACAATAGCCAACCATGCCATAACCCATGGCTTCCTGAAAACCCTTCGGTAAATTTTTCAGAATGTTTTTTCGCAATTCATCCATTGCTTCTTTACGTTCTTCCGGTAAAGATTTAAAATATTCATTCGGAGTTTTGGCTTCTGAGCGCATAATTGAAATTGTTGGAAAATAAAATTATCAATTATGCCTCATAAAATCAAATAAACAAAGCGTATTGTTTTACCTTGGCACTTTGCTTTTTTGCTGGTTGCTTAACCGGAGAGGTTTTACTGTTGTTATAATAAACGCTTTTAACCGGTTGCGGCACTTCTGTTTTGCATTCTAAAACCGGCTGTGCTGTAAGCATCGCTTCATTTTTAAGTGCTTTATAATCTAAATAAGCTTTGCCTTTAAAACAATTCAACACCTCATTAAGTAAGCCGGTACGCTTCTCGATGTACCACATGCGGTATAACTTATCCCACTTGGCACCCGGAAGGCTCTTTACTAATTTTACTAATTCATCGCTATATGAAAACTCAAGTTTTACAACCTCTCTGTGCTCATATACCATCTTGTTAACATGTACTACTGAATAATTCATAATTAATATTGTTTTTGATATAACAAAATTACTACGAATTAAAGCGAAGTGTTGCTACGTTTTGTAGCAAATTAAATAATCTAAGTGTTTGTAAATGAGTTATTTGTGATTATGGAGAACTTATGCTTCATTAATGCTTGCTATAATTTGCTGCAAAGCGAAGCGAAGTTCTTTATTGGAAATGATTAATGGCGGTGCCAGGCGCATCGCGGTGCTGCAATGTAAAAACCAATCGGTGATAACTCCTTTTTCTATACACTTCGAAATGATTTTCATGTTTAATTCCGTGTCTTCAAACTCAATGGCGCATAAGGCACCAACGCATCTTACTTCTTTTATTTTTGGATGCACCAACACTTCTTTCATCACTTTTTCAATTTCAAGTGCACGTAAGTATAATTTTTTATCTACCAAAACCTCTAACGTAGCTTGCGCCGCGGCAACGCAAACGGCATTACCGCCAAATGTGGTTATATGCCCAAGCACCGGATTGTTGGTTAAACAACTCATTAATTTTTCTGAAGCTACAAAAGCACCAATCGGCAATCCTCCGCCCATACCTTTCGCAATCAGCATTACATCCGGAACCACACCGTAGTTTTCAAATGCAAACAGGGCTCCGGTTCTTCCGAATCCGCTTTGTATTTCGTCAAATATTAAGAGTACACAGTGGTCGTCACATTTTTTGCGTAAAGCTTTTAAATATTCTGCATTAGCAATGTGTACACCGGCTTCTCCTTGTATTGGTTCAATGATAACGCAAGCCGTTTTACTGCTAATTTGTTCGAGCTGAGAAAAATTATTGAATTCTAATTGCTTTACGTCCGGTAATAAGGGGCGAAACGAATTTTTATATTCTTCATTTCCCATTACGCTTAATGCGCCATGTGTGCTGCCGTGATAAGAGTTCTTAAAGGAAATTATTTCACTTCTTCCAGTTACGCGCTTAGCTAATTTTAAGGCGCCTTCGGTTGCTTCTGTTCCCGAATTGGTAAAGTAAATGCAGTTGAGTTGAGGCGGCAATAAAGAGGTGAGTAATTTCGCGTACTGCGTTTGAGGATATTGAACATATTCACCATACACCATTAAGTGCATGTATGTTTGCGCTTGTTTATTAATTGCTTCAACAACTTTTGGATGGCAATGCCCTAAATTACTCACAGATATACCACTGATTAAATCAATGTACTGTTTCCCATTGGCATCTGTCATGTAAATACCTTCCGCTTTTACAATTTCCAATGCCAATGGAGTGGGAGAGGTTTGCGCTACGTTATGTAAAAATATATGGCGATGATTGACGTTCATTTATTTTTTAATTAAAAGAATAAACAACTCTCTTCCGGCACGTGGTGCAATGGAATTATAACAAGGTGCAAAGGTTTTGTAGGTGAAGTAAGGGTCGAAATAAGTTCTGAATTCTTCCTTATTTCCTCCAAAAGGCGGACCATCTTTTTCAAATACCGTATCGAATAAAAGCCCAACTAATTTTCCACCCGGTTTTAAAAGTGAATGCATATGTTTAGCATATTGAGCTCTTAATTTTGGATCAATGGCACAAAAGAATGTTTGCTCCACTATTAAATCGTATTGTCCTTTATGGTTAAAAAAATCGTCTTTCACCAAATTGTTTACCGGAAAATCAGGAACTCTGTTTTTGATATTTGTTAAAGGTTCTTGCGCAAAATCAACAACGGTTACATTTTCGAATCCTTTATTAAACAAATATTCTGCTTCGTAAGAGTTACCCGCACCAGGAATAAGAATGCTAATGTTTTTATTTTCTAACTGATCAAAATAGATTTTCAAAGGTTCGGTAATACTTCCGGTATCCCAGCCAAATTCGTTTTCCTTATAACGGGTATTCCAATATTCGGCGCTTAAAAACATGTTATTCGTTATTGGTTACTTTAAGACGAATGCTTTCGATACTCTGGCGATTCCTTTTCAGAATGGTGATTTCGTATCCATCACGAACGCGTTTATCGTTCACGGCAGGAATTCTTCCGAAAATATAATTCACATATCCTGATATTGTTTCATAATGCGGATTCTCCGGAAGTGCCAATGGTAAAATGTTATTTACGTCGACAATACTTGCCTGCGCATTCACTATAAATTCTGAATCGCTTTTTTGCTCTACATTAGGTTTTTCTTCATCATGCTCATCCTGTATTTCACCAACCAATTCTTCAATGATGTCTTCCATGGTGATTACACCAGCTGTTGTACCAAACTCATCTGTTACAATGGCCATTTGAATATGATGCTTTTGAAAATCGCGAAGTAGTTCATTAATTTTCATGCTTTCAGGTACAAAATGTACCGGACGCATAATATCTCTAATGGTTTTGTATTTATTTTCAACCACACTCTTTAATAGATCTTTACTGTGAACAATACCTATAATATTATTAATGTCGCCCAAAAACACCGGCATTCTGGAAAAACCTTCTTCTAAAATCTGTTTTACAATTTCATCTCTTCCTGATTCCACATCAACAGCAGCAATTCTGTTTGTAGGTACTAAAATTTGTTTTACAATGCGATCGTCAAAATCAAAAACGTTTTGAATTAATTCGTTTTCGCTTGGCTTAATAGCGCCGCCTTCTTCACTTTCCGTTAATATTAAGCGTAATTCTTCTTCTGTATGAACCTCTTCTTCGCCAACGGATTTAATTCCAAACAATCGTAAAAAAATATTGGATGACTTATTAAGTAACCAAATAAACGGACCAAACACAAAATAAAATGCGCGCATTGGCCAGGAAATAATCAAGGTAGTTTCAAGTGGAAATTTAATTCCCATCATCTTTGGAATTTGTTCACCAAAAGTAATATGCATAAAAGTGATTAAAGTAAATGCTACCGGTATAGAAATACTGTGAATGGTTTTCGGATCAAGTGTAGAGCCGAACTTATGAAAAATAGTAATAACCATTGCCGCAACAACACGTTCTCCAATCCAACCTAAGGCTAAGCTTGCTAAAGTAATTCCTAATTGTGTTGCTGATAAATAAGCATCTAATTTATCGATTAAGGTTTTTGCCATTTTAGCGCGTGTGCTTCCCTTTTGAATTTTAATATCCAATTGAGATGAGCGTACCTTCACTAAAGCAAATTCGGCGGCTACAAAAAATCCGTTAAGTAGTACAAGTAATAAAGTAATAAGTATATCTGCTAACATAATGTATTGTTTAAAGAGGGATGTAATTTAATTTCTTTAAACATGTTATTTCAGGCTGTCTAGTTGTGCCTGTTTTTGAACTAAAATTTGTTTGAGTAGAGCAATCTCTTCGGTTAATTCGTTTTTGTGCGCCGAAGCTTCACCTTCCCATAATTTATTGATATAATAAGGCTCCTCGTTAGGATTGAAATACGGTTTGTCTGAACGGAAAAAACTATAGAGAGGAATTTTAAGTCCCTTTGAAATTAATTCGAGTGTACGTAATTCTAATTTTTTTGTTTCAAGGGCAGTACTTAATTCCTGTTCGCTCATATTCACATACTCGGCTAAATCTTTAAACGAGTATTTTTCTTTTTCTAATATTTCTAAAACTTTCTCTTTTAGGTTCATAATTGTAAGAGTAAAAGTAGCAAAAAAAAGCGATTTTTTACGACCGACTTTTAGCTAATTATTTTACTCCTCCCATCAATTTTTTAATAGCCGGAGAAAGGATAATTATCAGAATACCAATAATTAAGGAGTATAATCCGAGTTGCTTATAGCCTTCCGTATAAGTTACCAATTTTTCATAATTATTTGCATTGGCCGAGGCTTCTGCAATATTAGCGCCTAATAATCCTGCAAAATATTGTCCGTAGGCACTGGCTAAAAACCACATGCCCATGGTAACTGCCTGCAATTTTTGTGGTGAAAGTTTTGTCATAACCGACATGCCGATTGGTGATAAGCAGAGCTCACCAAAAGTGATAATGAACCAACCGAAAGCAAACGCGCCGAGTGAGGTAACACCATTTTCATTGCCTAAGAAACGGGTATAAAAAAACATATAAAAGCCCAATGCCAGAAATACAAATCCCAACCCGAATTTTACAATGGTGTTGGGTTCGATTTTTTTCTTGTTGAGCCAAATCCATAACATGCCTAATGGTGCTGCAAAAGCGATAACAAATAATGAATTGGCAGAATTGTTTACGCTGTTTGGATCGAGAGGAATGCCGGCAACTGAATTTCCTAAATGATTGGCGGCAAAAATACTTAAGGAGCCTCCGCTTTGCTCGAAGAAGGCCCAGAAGAAGATGGAGAAGAACATGAATAAAATAGCCGCTACTAATTTTTTGTTCTCGGCAGCCGAATAATTTTTCATCTCATAAATGAGATAAATGAGCGAAACAGGTCCGATGATGTACATAAACCAATCGGTGTATTCCGTTTTAGAAACCATGGTAATAATTACGGGAACTAAAAGTAAGGAGCCTGCAAAGGTTAAGTATTCATACATTTTTCTTTTTGAATCGGGCAGATGTTGCAAAGGTGAATTTCCAATCACCGATAAACTTTTTTGTGTACGGACAAAAGTGAGCAAGCTAACAATCATAACAATAGCAGCGAGTCCGAAGGCGATATTCCATTCTTTTCCTTCAGGAATATAATCACCAAACAAGGCACGTTTACCAATAGCAATGCATAAATAACCTCCAATTAAAGCACCTAAGTTTACACCTGCATAAAACAAAGAGAAGCCGGCGTCAGTGCGTGGGTCTTCATCTTTATATAAACGTCCAACAATAGATGAAATGTTGGGTTTAAAAAAACCTGTTCCTACTATATTAAAACCAATGCCCATGAAAAAAAATCTTTCAGGGTCAATGGCGAGTACAATACTTCCCACAATCATTAGTAAGCCGCCCCAAAACAAAGAGCGACGATATCCTAAAAGTTTATCCGCGAAAAAACCACCGATGAAGGTAAAGGCATATACGAAAGCTTGAGAGGCTCCATATTGTAAGTTGGCCGATACTTCATCAAAATTTAAATGATTTATCATGAAGAAAACCAACATGCCGCGCATGCCGTAAAAGCTAAAGCGCTCCCACATCTCACTAAAAAACAAGTACCATAGTTGCTTTGGATATTTGCCTTTAAAATTTTGAATTTCCTCGAGAGTTATTTCCTTTTCCATTGTATATAAATAAAAAACCTACAAGTTAACTTGTAGGTTTTGAAGATATGAATTATAAAATTAATTATGCTCTGGTAACATCAACGGTTTCTGAATGTTTTTCCTTCATCATTTTTTCAAGCCATGAGCTTAAAACAAATAAAATACCAGCCGCAATTCCTGTCATAACTATGAATAACATAAAGAATTCATATAGGTTGGTAATTTGAAATCCGAAGAAAGAAGGGAATTCAGTTGGAGCTGGCGCTCCGGGTTCTACAGTTGGAGGAATTAATGCGCTTAAGGTTCCGGCAAATTTATTAGCGGCAGCATTCGCTAAGAACCATGTTCCCATCATTAAAGATGATAAACGTAATGGCGCTAATTTAGATACCATGGATAAACCGATTGGTGATAAACATAATTCACCCATTGAGTGGATGATGTAAAGAGAAAGTAACCACATCATGCTCACTTTTGCATCAGGAGCTAAACCTTTTACAGCAATTGCGATAATGATATATCCTAATGAAACTAAAGTTAAACCTAAAGCCATTTTCTTAGGAGAAGACGGTTCTAGTTTCTTGCTATATAAATAACCCCAGATAATTGAAAACACCGGAGCCAGAATAATAACGGCAAGTGGATTTACAGATTGGAAATAAGATGCAGGCATTTCCCAACCAAAGATGGTTCTCTCGGTTTGACGATCGGCAAACAATGTCAATGAAGCACCGGCTTGTTCAAACGCACCCCAGAAGAAGATCACAAAGAATGCAAGAATGAAAATCACAATGATTCTGTTTCTTTCTAATTTGGTGAGACTTTTATCCGTTAAGATAATTAATGGCATAATAATCATAGCGCCATAAATGAAATAACTGATTACGTCAACTTCGCTCTTAAACATTTGTTTGAAGTTTAACATGAAGAATACAATTCCGATTGATCCGATAATCATCAAGATGCTGCCCATGTCCAGTTTTTTAACCGGTAAACCAACTTCTTTTCCATCTTCAGAGATTAAATATTTCTTTTGGAAAAGTATAAAGCTCACTAAGCTGGCTACCATTCCTAAACAAGCTGCTAAGAATCCCCATTTGAAATCCATAGAACCACAGATTAACGGTGAGAAAAAGGCACCTAAATTGATACCCATGTAAAAAATGGTAAACGCGCTGTCAATTCTTCTGTCGCCCTCAGGGTATAACTGACCAACCATTGTAGAAATGTTTGGTTTGAAAAAACCGTTTCCGATAATTAAGGCTGTTAATCCTGCCCACATAATGGTTACACCGCCCTCGGCACCAATATTCGCACTTAAGAACATGCAAAACTGACCAATAGCCATTAAGATACCACCAATGATAATACTTCTTCTGTTTCCTAAAAATTTATCGCATAAATACCCTCCTAAAAGCGGAGTTAAATACACTAAGCCTGTATAACTACCATAAATTTCAGAAGCATCTTTGTCTTGCAACATTAAAACTTTTGTCATGAACAAAATGAAGATTGCTCTCATTCCGTAATAACTGAAACGTTCCCACATTTCTGTGAAGAATAAGAAATAGAGTCCTTTAGGATGCCCTTTTTTAGCTGATGTGTGTGCCATAGTTTTTAATTAGTGGCCCTAAAATAGAAGTTTTAGTTGAGTATAACAACCCCATAATGGGGGATATAAGGAGGATATAGGGTTTGAGAATGAAGGATTTAGTGATTTTGTTTTATACTACATCCTAACTCCTGCATCCTTAATACTAATAAACGTGCTGACCGCCGTTGATAGAGTAGTTGGCACCTGTAATAAAGCTGGTTTCTTCGCTGGCTAAAAAGCTAACTAATGAAGCCACTTCATGTGTTCCGCCTAAACGACCCATTGGAACTTGCGCTACAATTTGATTCAATACTTTTTCAGGAACGGCCATTACCATATCCGTACCAATATAACCGGGAGAAATAGTATTTACAGTTACACCATACTTAGCCACTTCCATCGCCAATGATTTTGTAAAACCATGCATGCCGGCTTTGGCTGCGCTGTAATTGGTTTGTCCGAATTGTCCGCGCTGACCGTTTACAGAGGAGATATTGATAATTCGACCGAACTTACGTTCGATCATTCCATCGATTACATTTTTTGTACAGTTAAAAACACTGTTTAAGTTGGTATTAATAACGGCATACCAATCTTCTTTTTTCATATTGACTAAGCGACTATCGCGTGTGATACCGGCATTGTTTACCAAAGTATCAATCGGACCAACCTCCACTTCAATTTTTTTAATCATATCAGCAGCGCTGTCGAAATCACTCACGTCTCCGTAAAACAATTTAATGTTGAAGCCTTCGCTTTTCATTTGCTCCATCCATTTATCGGCTTTTTCTTTGGTGTGATAATTACCCACCACATTAAATCCGTCTTTATATAATTTCTTACACATGGCAGTTCCCAGACCACCAGTTGCTCCTGTTACTAATACCGTTCTTTTACTCATAAAAAAATGATGAATGAATTAGAAGTGTTATATGTCTATTTAATTTTATCAACGTTCATAACGGTAGCTTCACCGCTTGTACATACAATACCCGTTGATTTATCCTTAATTAATGTTTCTACAATCGCGCGGTTTTTGTCTTTTAAAACTTCTTTCACTGTGAAAACAGCTTCATACTTAACATCAACATACATTGGTTTTAAAAAACTAAGCGATTGTTTTAAATAAATGGTTCCTTCTCCCGGGAAAAGAGTTCCGAAAACTTTGCTGAATAAGGAAGCACTTAGCATACCATGCATAATCGGTTTTTTAAACATGGTTTTTGCTGCGTAGTCAGCATCTAAGTGCACCGGATTTTTATCGCCTGTTACCTCGGCAAAGCGATTTACTTCATCTTGTGAAAAGTTGAAATCGTGTGTATAAATTTGTCCTACTTCAATCATGGGGCTGTAATTGTTTGTATAATAATAGGTTTCGAAGGTATAGATAAAAATTTAATTTAGACTAATAAATGCTTTTAGTCGATTATTTAATGTTTTTTTAATATAAATACTTGACATGTATGCTAAAAAATTCCGATATTTGCATAAAATTTCCAAATAACGCTGTAAGTTACTGGAAATCAGATAGAAAAATAGTAAATAATTGAATAATAATAATTTAACTTTAATTTAAAATGAAAACAAACAATCCATTTTTCGACAGTTTGCTGGAGACACAAACTACCGTTATGAATAATTGGATGGACTCAACCAAAAAATTCCAAAATGCAATGACCAGCGGTAATATTACTACTGAAGGTCAAAACATTTACAAGGAGTGGTTTGAGAAACAAATGAATTTATTAGGCGGAATGCAAGCGGGTATGCCAAATGCGTTTAATGCTGCTGAAAATAAACCTGAAGAGTTTTTCAAAAACTGGTATAACCAACAATTAAATGCTGTAAAGCAAATGACCGATTTTAACCAAAGCTTATATAACAGCTTTGCTAATTACGGTAAACCTGCTAACGAATACATGAACAGTTTTGGAGCTATGAACAGTTCTTGGACTAACATCTACAACAGCTGGATCAATACATTAAATAACACTTACGATACTTATACAAAAAACTTCAACTCATCTTTTAATAAAGATATGTTTAAGAATATGTTTGAAAGCAATCAGGTGTTTTTAAAAGTTCAGGAAGCTTTCCAACCAATGATGAAAGCAATCCAAAATCAAGACTTCACTGCTGAAACTTGGAAAAACATTTATAATGTTGAGAACTATAAAAAAGTAACTGAACAATTGTTTGGTAGCTTTTATTCAGGTGCAAACATGAAGGATGTTTACGATAACGCTACTAAACAAGTACGTGATTTCTTTACTCAACAAAATAATTTGAGCAAAGAATACTTCCAGCAAATTCAAGGTATGTCGGCTGAGTTTCCTCAGTTATTCAGCGGTAACTTTGAAAAAGTAAAAGAACTTTACAGTCAGGTTAATAACGTATTCGGTAAAACATTTGAACCGATTATGAAATTAGCTAATCCCGGTAAGGAAAAAGAAAATGTGGAAGCTGCCATTAATTTAATGGATAAAATCGCTGAATATTCAATTAAGCAAAATGAGTTACAGTATAACTTAATGACTACAACTCAAAAGGCTTTTGAAACCATTGCAAAAGAATATTCTGAGAAATATAAGAATGTAAAACCGGGCGAAATGCCTAACATGAATGAGGTTTATAACGAGTGGGTTAAAACCAGCGAAAAATTCTTAGGCGAATTATTGGCTACTGAAGATTTTTCAAAAATCAAAGCTGAAACGATTAGCTTAGGAATGGATGTGAAAAAGCAATTCGAAAAACAATTCGAAAATGTTTATGAAAATTATCCTGTAGTTTTCCGTTCAGAAGTTGATGAGTTATATAAAACCATCCATGATTTAAAGAAAACCGTAAAAGAGTTACAAAATAAATTAGCTCTTACCGGAAATACTGAACTTTTTGAAGAAGAAAAAGCTTCAAAAGCAAAGAAAAAATAATAACGGTTACTCATAGCAAAGCAGGTTGTTCTTTTAGTGTTTGTGGAACAGCTTGATGTAAATAAATCCCGGGGTAACCCGGGATTTTTTGTTTCGCACAACCTTCTTCCTGCACTCAACTATAATTAATCGTTTTTTTTGCTATATTTAAAAACCAATTTCTGTACTATGGAAAACATGATAAAGGAACTGGCCGACATGAGCCAGAAAATGATGAAGAGTTACGACACCCTTCAGCAAATTAAAGAAGTAGATATCGCTACTTCACCTAAAACTTCCGTTTATAAAGAAGATAAACTCACTTTGTATCGTTACGACCGCGAGACAACTGCAACTTATAAAACACCGGTACTTATTGTTTACGCTTTGGTAAACACCTATAAAATGCTCGATTTACAACCTGATCGCAGCTATATTAAAAATCTATTAAATGCAGGTTTGGATGTGTATCTCATCGATTGGGGTTATCCTTCTAAAAGCGATCGCTATTTGGATTTGGATGATTATGTAAATGGCTACATCAATAATTGTGTAGACTTCATCCGTAAAAAACACCGCATCGATAAAGTCAATATTTTAAGTATTTGCCAGGGTGGAACGCTCAGTGTAATTTATTCTTCTTTATATCCTAACAAGGTAAAGAATTTGGTTACCCATGTAACACCAATCGATTTCTCTACCAATGATGGTTTATTATTCCGTTGGAGTAAAAATATGGACTTTGATAAACTGGTAGATGGAAACAATGGATTAATTCCGGGTGATTTCTTAAACCAAGGTTTTGATTTATTGAAACCAATGATGAAAGTTCAGAAACAACAGAGTTTAGTGAATGTGTTGGATGATAAAGACAAGCTTCTGAATTTCCTTCGCATGGAAAAATGGATTAGCGAAAGTCCTGCACAAGCCGGCGAATGTTTCCGTCAGTTCATGAAAGAATTATATCAGCAAAATAAATTAGTAAAGGGTGAACTGGAAGTAGGAGGAAAGAAAGTGAATCTTAAAAATCTGACTTCACCTTTATTAAATATTTACGCAACCGAAGATCATTTAGTGCCTCCTGCCGCAACTATCCCGTTAAACGACCATGTTGGCAGTAAAGACAAAGAACTTTACAGCTTCAAAGGTGGGCATATCGGGGTGTTTGTTGGTGGTAAATCTCAAAAAGAATTGGCACCTGCTGTTACTGCTTGGTTGAAAAAGAGGGATTAAGGTTTTAATGATAAAATATAGTTGCATACTATTTATTGCTATTGTTTTGGGCTTTTTTTCTTGTAAGAAGGAAAAAAAGAAGGAACCTGAACCTAGTAATAGTGTTATGTTGGATATCTATCCAAGCGATAGTTTAAAGCAATATATTTTCAAGCCAGGTACTTATTGGATATATAAAAAAACCACGTCTTCTGATGTTGATACCGTTAAAGTCTCTTCAATTAGGGAATTTAATTGTACTCAGGGTCCTTGTAGCGTACATGGCTTGAAGGTGGATACTTGTCGTACATACCATTGGACGATTATGGAGCTGAAATCCAGTTTCTTTGCCAATCATCGTGTATTATCTTTTTGCAAAAATACTATTTCAACAGGTGTTGGAACTTGGTGTGAGAATTATCCTATTCACTTATTAAATCAAAATGGTGGTGATAGTATAGGCTCACCTTACATTTACGTTCATTATAATTACGCAACAATTACTGTATTGAGTAATACCTTTTCACATGTTACTAAGGTAAAAGCAACAAATAGCACCTATAATGCTTTAGGTTCTGTCTTTAACGCACCAACTGGATATAATAATGTGTCGTTTTTCCTAGCTAAAAATATTGGTATCATCCGTAAGGAGATACTTGTAGGTCCAAGTCAAACAGACGTATGGGATTTGGTTGCTTGGAACATCGTTCAATAGCGTTTTTAACAATTTACGGTTAACTCTATTTCAGGCTTTTGCGTATAACGTGGGGTAAAATAGCCTAATTTTACTATTTTACTATCATTATGAAAAAAGCCTATGTATTCCCCGGACAAGGTTCTCAATTTTCCGGTATGGGAAAAGATCTTTATGATTCGTCCCCTTTAGCTAAAGACTTATTTGAAAAAGCGAACTCTATTTTGGGTTTCCGCATTACCGATACCATGTTTGGTGGTACAGATGAAGAGCTTAAGCAAACAAAAGTAACTCAACCCGCTATTTTTTTACATTCAGTTGTGTTGGCTGCTACAAAAGGCGCCGATTTTAAACCGGATATGGTAGCAGGTCACTCTTTGGGAGAGTTCTCCGCATTAGTTGCAAATAAAACGTTGAGTTTCGAAGATGCTTTGCAATTAGTATACAAACGTGCTATGGCCATGCAAAAAGCCTGCGAAATAAATCCTTCTACCATGGCTGCCATCTTAAATCTAGATGATAAAGTCGTAGAAGATATTTGTAAAGAAATCACAGCATCAGGTCATACTGTTGTTGCAGCTAATTATAATTGTCCCGGACAATTAGTTATTTCCGGAAGTATCGAAGGCATTAACATTGCCTGCGAAAAAATGAAGGCGGCTGGCGCTAAACGTGCATTGGTTTTACCTGTTGGCGGAGCATTTCACTCGCCATTAATGGAACCGGCTCGCGTTGAACTTGAAGCAGCGATTAACTCCACAACCTTCAACAATCCAATTTGTCCGGTTTACCAAAATGTAACAGCCAACGCGGTTACTAATCCGGATGAAATCAAGAAAAACTTAATTGCTCAATTAACCGCTCCTGTAAAATGGACTCAAACTGTTATCCAAATGATTAACGATGGCGCCACTTCATTTACTGAGGTTGGTCCGGGTAAAGTTTTACAAGGTTTGGTTAAGAAAGTAAACGCAGGGATGGAGACCGTTAGTGCTTAATTCATTTAAATGAAGAAACTACTCGTTATATTAAGTCTGATTTTTGTTTCGGTTGAAACAAACGCTCAGTTTTTCAGAGGAATTGGAATTTTTGTGGCAGGAAACAGTACCGCTCATCGTTACCGTAATTTAAATTCAACTAAAAAAGATCCGAATGTTTTTGTGTATGAGTATTATTATCCGCAAAACCATTACTCACGCGATTACCAAAGTTTCGGTGTAGGATTGCTGGCAGAATTTTTACGTTACGATCATATACGCTGGCAAACAGAATTTGAATACACTATGAAAGGTGCCGTTGAAAAGGAAATCGGGAATTTATATACCGGTGAATTGAGTGGAAGAGTAGGTGCCAATGTTTACCAATACATTCAATGGAATAATTATTTGAAGTTTATGGGTAATACCACTCGAAAAGGACAATGGTACACTATGTTGGGCGTAAGATTAGAGTATTTATATTCATTCGCGGTTACTGTATTTCCTGAAATGTCAGGTACATTCCCAAAAATTTGGTTCAGTGGCGATGCCGGTGCGGGGTATGAATTTTTCACATGGAAAAAATGGCATCCGTTTGTGGAATTCCATTATAATCCGGATTTGATTTATCAACCACCTCGCTTAGGCGCAAGCAGCGTTCGCAGCCGTACTTTTGAATTAAGAGTTGGAATTATTTTCCGACCAATGCCAAAAAGTATTGACGATTGTAATGCGCCGGTATATCACGGCACCTATTATTAATTTATAAAAGAAACTAATTATGGTAATGAATAAAGATGTTTTGTTTTCGCTGACTAAAGGCGCGCTTGCTCCGCAAGAAGAAATGCTGGAGGTAGCACGTAAAAAAGGAAAACTTTACATTGGTATTCCAAAGGAAATTGCTTTTCAGGAAAACCGTGTGCCACTTGTTCCCGATGCAGTTGCACTTTTAGTGAATAACGGTCACCGTGTTGTTATTGAGGCCGGTGCCGGTAAAGCGGCACACTTCGAAGACAATGATTACAGTGAAGCAGGTGCTGAAATAGTTTATTCGCCGCAAGATGTATATAAGGCGGATGTGATTTTTAAAATTGCACCTCCCACTTTAGAAGAAATTGAGATGATGCAGCACAAGCAAACTTTGTTTTCTGCATTACAATTAACCGTTCAGCCTGAAGATTTTTTAAAGAAGTTAATTGGTAAGAAATTAAACTGCGTAGCCTTTGATTTAATCACCGATGATGTGGGTATTTATCCGATCATTCGTTCGATGGGAGAAATCGCAGGTGGCGCCAGTATTTTAATTGCTGCCGAATTATTGAGCAACGTAAACAATGGCGTTGGTTCCATTTTAGGAGGTATCAGCGGTATTTCTCCAACCGAAGTGGTAATTATTGGTGCAGGTACAGTGGGTGAATTTGCAGCACGTGCCGCATTAGGATTAGGCGCATCCGTAAAAGTATTTGATTCATCTGTTTCACGTTTACGTCGTTTGCAAAACTCATTAGGTACACGCGTATTTACTTCTGTAATTGTGCCGAAAGTGTTAGAGAAACATTTAAAAACAGCCGACGTAGCTATTGGAGCTTTACGTGCGCATAAAGGTCGTACCCCTTGCATTGTAACCGATACCATGGTTTCTGAAATGAAAGCAGGCTCGGTTATTATTGATGTGAGTATTGATCAGGGTGGTGTGTTTGAAACTTCTAAAGTAACGAATCATACCAAGCCTGTATTCCGCAAGCATGGTGTTATTCATTATTGTGTGCCAAACATTGCTTCACGCGTAGCACGCACTGCATCTTACGCATTCAGCAGTATCTTCTCACAGATTATTTTAAATATGGGTGATGAAGGCGGCTTTGATAGTTTAGTACGTAAGGATGCCGGTGTTCGAAACGGCGTTTATATTTATAATGGAATTCTTACCAACCAATATATGGGAGAAGCGTTTAATCTTCCATTTAAAGATATTAATCTCTTAATGGCGGCTATATAGCATGTCTGATACTTTAGGAAATTTAGAATATCCGGTTGAACCATTTGTTTATGGTAAGGATTATACCTTAACTGACGTAAAGAATAATCTAAAAGTTTTTTCGGCGTTTCCCGTTAAGCTGGAAACCTTAGTGAAAGATTGGAACTCATCTATACTTGCTACCACTTATCGTCCCGGAGGTTGGAATGCCCGTCAAATTATACATCATTTAGGTGACAGTCACGGAAACTTTGTAATTCGTGTGAAAGGCGCACTAACCGAAGAGCCATCACAAATAAAACCATACGATGAGAACCGATGGATTGCCTTGTATGATGGAACTTATTCGGATATTAAACCGAGTTTACAAATGTTACATGGCATACATGCGCGGATGACAGATTTATTTAATAATCTGAATAATGAGGAGTGGCAATTGACAGCGTATCATCCGGGCAGCAAGCATATGTTTACGGTGGCAGAATTATTGGCAAATTATACCTGGCATGGTGAGCATCATTACGGGCAATTAAAGTTGATTGAGAAAATTTATAAAGGAACTTAAAATGACATTTCTACAACGTTTAAAATTTTACGGAATTGGTTTTTTAATTGGATGTTTGATTGTGTTTGCAACGGTTGGCAATCGCAGTTGTGTTACAACCAATGAAATGAAAATGCAGGAGCTCGTGTTTCAGCATTTTGAATTTAGCGATAAGGCCTTGTGTAAATTAAAATGCATGCATTACAATGGCGCTTTACTGAAAATAGAAATGCGCAATTTTGAAGTGAATTACGATTTAACCGATGTACATGCAGATCCTTGCGGTACGTATTTTATTCAGCCAAAAGAAGAGTTTAAAGACAAATACAAATTTGATTTTGTCATCAACGATTGCGATACTACTTCAAAGATTCTCGATATTAACGTCCACGATCCAAAGTGGAACTGCGAAGAGTGTAAGTAAATTTATTGAGACTTTTTTGAAGGTAGTTTTCCTATAAGGAAAAATTTAATCCATTTTCTTAAAGCGCATTTGCAATACGCCCCAGAAGGCTTCTTTGAAAATTTTGGTGCTCATTTTGCTTACGCCTTCAACACGGTCAACAAACATAATCGGCACTTCAACCAATTTAAATCCTTTTTTGTAGGCGGTGTATTTCATTTCAATCTGAAAGGCATATCCCATAAATTTTATACCATCCAGATTAATGGTTTCTAAAACTTTTCGCTTATAACATTTAAAGCCGGCAGTCGTATCTTTCACCGGAAGCCACAATACAATGCGCACGTAAACCGAGGCAAAATAACTCATTAAAATGCGACCTAAAGGCCAGTTGCTCACTTTTCCTCCGCTGCAATATCTGGAACCAATCGAAACATCAGCGCCTTTTTCACAGGCTTCCTGCAAGCGTATCAAATCATCCGGATTGTGACTAAAATCGCAATCCATTTCAAAAATGTATTCGTAATTTTTAGCTAATGCCCATTTAAATCCGTGAATATAGGCTGTTCCCAATCCTAACTTTCCTTTTCTCTCCTCAATGTGGAGTTTACCGCCAAATTCGTTTTGAAGTTCTTTTACTTTCTGAGCTGTTCCATCAGGAGAGCCATCGTCTACAATCAACACGTGAAATTCCCGCTTCAGCGAAAAAACTTTACGGATCATCTTTTCGATGTTCTCGATTTCGTTGTAGGTAGGAATTATGACTAAGCTCTGGCTCATTAATTCTGCTAATATACAAATTGTGTCAGTTCTGCATAACGTTCACAATAATAATAAATTGCTCATTTTGTAAAAAATTAACGCTTTTATGGAAGGGTGTTTTATTTTCTTTTCTGCCTTGATGAAAACTTAGACGAATTTCTTTATGTCACTTTTTGGTTCGCCAAAAAGTAACCAAAAAACTCTTGATGCCGAAAGGCGATTTTGCGCAAGAGGCAGGCGCAAACCGCGGTTAAAATTGCCGTCGGCTTAGGCCTCGGAGAAGGCAATTTTCCCGCTATCGCTGCCCGGCATCAACCCTCCGATTAGCATTTTACTCCATTTAATCCAAACGTTCCCAATATTCTACATTCTCCATTCGGAGCGTTCCTCGAAGACGATATTACCGAATACTGGCCTCATTTTATACGGTTTTTTATGCGCAACAAATTGCGTTAAGCCAAATGGGAAGCTCCGCAGGCGGGCCAAGGAGATCACCCATTTGGTAGCTTGCCAGCGTTAAGAAAATGTGCAGTGCACATTTTTAGCGCCCGGCAATGGCTGTTGTGCATAAAAAATTACGACCGTAGAGAGTAAAGGATAAAATGAAGCCTTGACTTCTTTGTTACTTTCTGCGTCAAGGCAGAAAGTAAGTAAGATAATTTGATGGCAGCAAAAAAGAAAGAAGTATATTTCCAAGCTTATTGACAATTTCGTCAATTATCAACATCTCTCGCCAAAGCCCTGCCAATTCAGTAAATTTGTTACTTATGTTAAGCCTCAATCCTAAAGATCTTACCATACCGCAAGTACATCAGTATTTGTTGGGTGCAGTCGGACCGCGTCCGATTTGTTTTGCGAGTACCATCGATAAAAATGGGAATCCAAATGTGGCGCCTTTTAGTTTTTTTAATGTGTTTTCTGCAGCGCCTCCAATTGCGGTTTTTTCGCCCGCACGCAGCGGAAGAACCGGTGCAACGAAAGATACATTTGAGAATGTGAAAGAAGTACCGGAATGCGTGATTAATATCGTTAATTACAACATGGTTTATCAAACCAGTTTAGCAAGTAGTCCGTTTCCAAAAGGTGTAAGTGAATTTACAAAGGCCGGTTTAACACCAATCGAATCGCAATTAGTAAAACCTTTTCGTGTAAAAGAATCACCGGTACAATTAGAGTGTAAGGTAAAGGATATTATTGAGCTCGGACAACAAGGTGGCGCAGGGAATCTGGTGATTTGTGAAGTGGTGATGATACATGTAAGTGAAGATGTATTAGATGCCAATAAAATGATTGATCAGCAAAAGATTGATTTGGTGGCACGCATGGGCGGAAATTATTATTGCAGAGCACATGGCGATGCTTTGTTTGAAATTGAAAAACCAATTACAACTATCGGAATTGGTTTTGATAACATGCCTGATTATATCAAGAAAAGTCATGTATTAACAGGAAATAATTTAGGGCAGTTGGGAAATATTGAACATTTACCTACAAAGGAGGAAGTTGTTCAGTATAAAAACTCAGGGGCTATTAATGAAATGTTTGAGCTATACAGCAAAGACCGTCATAAATTGGAAGAGCATTTGCACCACATGGCACAACGCTTATTAAAAGAAAATAAAGTGGCAGAGGCATGGAAAGTGTTATTGGCAGTGGAGCATATTGATTAGTAAAAAATAAAAAATAAATATATCATGGAAGTAACAGGTATCTTAAAAATGAAATTCGATACGCAAAAAGTAAGCGATCGTTTTTCGAAACGTGAATTCGTTTTAACTACAGAGGCTACATCTCCGTATCCTCAGCACGTAAGTTTTCAATTAACTCAAGACAAGTGTAATTTATTAGACCAATATAACATTGGTGACGAAATGAAAATTCAATTTAATCTTCGTGGTCGCGAATGGAATGGTCCGCAAGGCATAAAATATTTCAATACTTTAGAAGCTTGGAGAATTGAGAAAATGAATGGCGGAGCATCTAATCAAAATTCGCAAGCACAAAGCAATAATACAGAAACAGCATCACCGGTGTTTACATCAAACATCAGTGATAATGATGATCTACCTTTCTAAAAAATAAAACGAATCAATTAAAAGACACAAGATAAAATTAACTTGTGTCTTTTTTTTAAAAAGCAATTTATGGCCAAGTCAAAATCAAAAGTACTGCTGATTTATACAGGTGGAACAATTGGAATGATGCAAGATCCGAAAACAGGTTCTCTCAAACCGTTCGATTTTAAATCGCTTACCAATCAGGTTCCTGAGTTAAATAAATTTGATATTGAACTATCATCCATCGCTTTTGAAAAACCAATCGATTCATCCAATATGCATAAAGACGTGTGGGTGAAATTGGCGAACATGATTAAGGACCATTACAAAGCCTACGACGGATTTGTGATTTTACATGGCTCCGACACGATGTCGTTTACGGCAAGTGCCTTGAGTTTTATGTTAGAGAGTTTAGATAAACCGGTAATCCTAACCGGCTCTCAATTACCAATTGGTATTATTCGTACTGATGGTAAGGAAAATTTAATTACAGCCATTGAAATTGCAGGCGCTAAAGAAAAGGGAAAGAGTATTGTCACGGAGGTTTGTATTTATTTTGAGTATAAACTTTACAGAGGTAATCGCACCTTTAAATATAATTCAGAACATTTCGATGCCTTCAAATCTCCAAATTATCCTCCTTTAGCAGAGGCAGGCGTTGAAATTGCCTATAACAAGAATGCACTTTTAAAACGCGGTAACGGAAAGTTGAAGGTGTATTCAGAGTTGGATAACGACATTATCGTTTTAAAATTATTTCCCGGACTCAGTAAAAAATTAACTACATCCATCATTAATACCAAAGGTGTAAAAGCCATTGTTCTCGAAACGTTTGGTGCAGGAAATGCCAGTACTCAGGAATGGTTTGTGAATGAATTGAAAGCGGCTATTGCGCGTGGTGTGGTGATTTTAAATGTTACGCAATGTCATGAGGGTAGAGTAGTGCAGGGCATGTATGAAACGAGCCGTCAGCTTAAAAATATTGGTGTCATTAGCGGACACGATATTACCTATGAAAGTGCTGTGGCTAAATTGATGTTTTTGCTCGGACAAAAATTACCGCATGCAAAATTAAAACAGCAATTGGAGAAAAATTTAAGAGGAGAATTATCGGAATAATTTATTTTCCTTTATTCTTTTTCAGGAATTCTTTCACGATTTGATCATCGCTTTTTCCCAGTAAATCACGCGCAGCAGCGGCATTGGCAGCCCATTCAGTACCGCCATATAAACTAATGATTTGATTATATAATTCAAGCGCGCGATCCTCATTGTTTAGATATTGCGGCTCATCATACAATTGTGCCAATAAGAACATGGCAGCTCCTCTGTTTTTAAACTCCGGAAATTCTTCAATTACTTTTTCATAACTGACTTTAGCTTGCGGCATGTTATTGATGCTTTGCGCTATTTGTCCGGCTTTTAAAAGAAAGACAGGCGCTAAGCTATCCGTATTACAATACTGTGCGAAATCAGCGAATGACTTTATGGCTTTGTTAGCGACTACAACATCAATTTGAGTAGCGGATAAAATGATGCTGTCGTTTTTGAGTGCATCCAAATAAAGTGTTCTGCAATCGTTGGTGAGGCTTGGGTTTTGAACCGTTTCAGTTTTAACTGTTTCCTCTTTTGTAGTTTCTGTTTTGTTGCCGCTGCAGTTATAAAATAAAAAGAAAACAATTAAGGCAACGAAAATTAGAATGATTAATTGTTTAATGATGTTTTTCATTTTATCTTTTGGCTTTATATACACGAATTTTATAGTCGGCACTTACTTTACCTTTACTGATATCTGAAAGTTTGCCGGAGATTAAACGACGCTTAAGCGGGCTCACCTTATCAGTGAAAAGAACTCCTTCTATGTGATCATACTCGTGCTGAATAACACGAGCAATCACGCCATCGTAAGTCTCAGTGTGTTTCTTAAAATTCTCATCGAGGTACTCGATTTTAATAGTAGGCTTTCTTAGAACATCTTCACGTATTTTAGGAATACTCAAGCAGCCTTCGCTGAATTTCCATTCTTCGCCGTCTTCTTCTAAGATGCGGGCATTAATAAAGATTTTCTTGAAATCCTTCATTTCCTCGAGTTCCTTTTTCGTAAACTCGCTTTCTTCATCTTCTTCCACTTCCGCAAACGGAGTAGCGTCAACAATAAACAAACGAATAGCTCTGTTAATTTGAGGTGCCGCCAGTCCAACACCGTTAGCCGCGTACATGGTTTCGAACATGTCTTTTATCAACTGATCCAAGCCTTCATAATCAGGTGTAATATCCTCGCACACCTTTCTTAAAACCGGATCGCCATATACAACTATTGGTAGTACCATTTTATTTCTTGTTTACTGTTTCTTGTTTCGGGTTTTATTACAGAATCAAGAAACTTCTAATAATGAATAATAATTATCTGCTATAGTTTGGAGCTTCGCGTGTAATTACAACATCGTGCGGATGTCCTTCTTTCACACCTGCTGAAGTTATGCGGATGAATTTAGCGTTTTGTAATGCCTTAATATCTTTTGCACCACAGTAGCCCATTCCGGCACGTAAACCACCAATGATTTGATAGATTACTTCCGATAAATACCCTTTAAAAGGCACTCGACCACTAATACCTTCCGGTACTAATTTCTTAATATCGTCTTCCGCATCCTGGAAGTAGCGGTCTTTGGAACCTTTTTGCATGGCTTCCAAAGAGCCCATGCCACGGTAAGATTTAAATTTACGACCCTCGAAAATGATTGTTTCTCCCGGACTTTCTTCCACACCTGCGAACATTCCGCCCATCATAACGGTTCCCGCACCTGCGGCAAGTGCTTTAACCACATCACCGGTAAAACGAATACCACCATCGGCGATTAATGGAATATTTTTACCTTTTAGTGCCGCAGCAACATCCATAATAGCGGATAATTGAGGTACACCCACGCCGGCAATAACGCGTGTAGTACAAATTGAACCAGGACCGATACCAACTTTAACGGCATCAGCACCTGCTTTATATAAATCTAATGCAGCTTTACCCGTAGCGATGTTTCCAATTACCACTTGTAAATCTTTATGTTTCTTCTTTACTTCTTTTAATTTATCGATAACACCTTTAGAATGACCGTGCGCTGTATCAATGATAATAGCATCAACATTTGCTTTCACTAAAGCATCAACACGTTCAATGGCATCGGCAGTTACACCAACCGCTGCAGCTACACGTAAACGTCCCATTTCATCCTTACAAGCATTTGGTCTAACTTTAATTTTGATAATGTCTTTGTAAGTAATTAAACCAACTAATTTTTGGTTTTTATCGGTGATGGGAAGTTTTTCAATCTTGTGTTCTTGTAAAATCTCTTCTGCTTTTTTAAGGTTAATACCTTGTTGCGCAGTGATCGCTTTACTGGCAGGAGTCATAACTTGAGTAACCGGACGTTTAAGGTTCTTCTCAAAACGTAAATCGCGGTTTGT
Organism: Bacteroidota bacterium; assembly: GCA_017303905.1. NCBI lineage: Bacteria > Pseudomonadati > Bacteroidota > Bacteroidota bacterium. The sequence continues at coordinate 30,302 of JAFLBH010000004.1, read as the reverse complement.
AATAATACCAACAAGTTTATTGGATTTATCAATCACAGGAATACCGCCAATTTTGTTTTCAGCCATAATGTTTAAAGCATCACCAATAGTGGCATCTTCAAATAAAGTTACAGGATCTAAAATCATTCCGCTTTCACTGCGTTTAACCTTACGCACGTGCATAGCTTGATCCTCGATACTCATGTTTTTATGTAACACACCAATTCCACCTTCCTGAGCAATGGCAATTGCCAATTGATACTCAGTAACAGTGTCCATAGCCGCCGAAACAATAGGAGTATTTAGTTTTATATTACGGGTAAAATGACTCGAAATGTTAACATCACGAGGCAATACTTCCGAATAATCGGGAACTAATAAAACGTCATCGTAAGTAAGTCCTTCTTGAACAAACTTTTGAGAGTTAATAGATGAAGCCATAGAAATGAATTTTAAGATTATAAAATTCGGGCAAAGTTAATGAAAATAATCAGCAATTGGGCTTTTTGGGAATTATTGTTTTTTGTTTTACTCAAGATTAATTCAAATACACTCGTTTATACAACACTTTTGCTAAATCATTTTAGTAACTATCTGATATTCTTATACATTTAACAAATTAATCTCCTTAATTATGAAGAAACAAATCCAATCTTGCATTTGTTTAATTTTTTTAAATCTAACTGTTTTCTCACAAAGTAATATTATTGTAACTAACTCTGAGGTTCCTGACCAAGCTTTGCAAGGAGACATTGATGCGATAAACTCTCAAAACTTTGTGAAGTCACCTGAACAATTTTCGGGTGAAAAAATCATGTGGTGTGCTTCTGCTAATACCTTAGTTACCGGTTATCCGGCATGGACCAATTATTATGCAGGTTGGATGGTTAATATTAATAATATCTCAACTAACACAATTACAATAAATTGTTTTGAAGCAAGATTTGGGGGCACAACCGGATATAGAATTTATACAAAAACAGGAACCTTTGTAGGATTTGAGGGTAATGCAGCTTCGTGGACTTTAGTGGGAAGTGCTGCGAATGTTACAGGTGCCTCAACTACAACTTCTTCTCCAATTCCAATAGCGGTTAATGTTAATATTAATCCTGGTACAACTCGAGCTTTTTATTTAACACGTGAAGACAATGTTGTTGCTAACAGGCATATGTATATTTCCGGAAGTGGAACCGCGGGAACAACAGTTTATTCTTCTGATGCTAATCTACAAGTTACAGAAGCTACATATTGCGATGTGTTTTTTCTTCCGCAGGTTGGTGTAAGGAGACCAAGTTTCCAGATTTATTATTCCATTTACAATCCGCTTCCTGTTGAGTTAGGGAATTTTAAATGTGCTTCCGACAAAACAGGCACTCAATTAAATTGGGCCACCTACAGTGAAAAAAACAATGCGTATTTTAGTGTACAGCGCTCACAAAACGGAGCGGATTTTGAAGAAATCGGACGGGTAGAAGGAGCCATAAATTCTAATCAAATTATTAATTATTCTTTCAAGGATAATTTACCTAAGCGTGGCGTTAATTATTACCGTATAAAGCAGGTGGACGTAAACGATGATTTTAAAATTCATGATATGATTACTTGTCTGTATGAGCCGAAGGAAATTAAAATTAATGTTTATTCTGTTACCGGAATTCTAATTACTTCATTAATTACCGATGATTATAAAAACGGCGTAGATAAGTTAGATCTAACACCCGGTGCCTACCTTTTAGAGTTAAATGACTCTGAAACTCCAACGTTTATTAAATATATACGCCAGTAATTGTTTAATATTTTTTAATAAAGGTCTAAAAGACATAAACCATTTTAATTGCTATCTTTGCGGCACATATAACGAGTATGTATCGCAAATTAGTATTAATAACCGCAATCAGTGTTTTAGTGACATCCTGTGCCAATGATAATCAGGAACAAGGTGTTTCTACCAATGATATCACTAATTCAGCCTCTGCTAACGGAGAGGATAAGGGAAGTTTACCTGAAATTAAGTTTGAAGAAGAGGAACATGATTTTGGCCGAATTACTCAAGGCGAAAAGGTATCTTATGCCTTTAAATTTAAGAATATCGGTAAAGGTAACTTAATCATTGCATCAGCTGCAGGTAGTTGTGGTTGTACGGTTCCTGAATTTCCAAAAGAGCCTGTTTTACCAGGACAAGAAGGAAAAATTAATGTTGTTTTTAATAGCGAAGGTAAAAGCGGCATTCAGGAAAAAACAATTACAGTTGTTACCAATTGCGAGCCTAGTACCCGTGTTATCCGAATCAAAACCGATGTTATTGTTGCGGAAGCTGTAAAGGACGAAGGTTTTTAATTAATAAATTTATCTAATCAATCAAATATGTTACAACAATTCATTTTAATGGCTCCTCAAGGGGGCGCTCAAGGCGGAAACCCAATCATGCAAATTTTACCACTCGTATTAATCATTGTGGTATTCTACTTTTTTATGATTCGTCCGCAAGTGAAAAAAGCAAAAGATCAAAAGAAATACATTGAGGCTTTAAAAAAGGGCGATAAAATTTTAACCATTGGCGGTATCTACGGTAAAATTGTAGAAATGCGCGATGATGCTACTGTAATTATGGAAGTAGAAGATGGCACAAAGATGAAGATTTCTAAGAACGCCATTTCTCAAGACGCTTCTGCTACTTTAAACCAAAACGCATAATAACTATTGGCAGGCGGTAATTCTTCATATGGCATTAAACCAAAGTTAATGCGGGGGAAATTATCAGCCTTCCTTATTTGCCTTGCTATTTCCGCTTTTTTGTGGATTTCCCATCGTTTAAATCAAACGTATTTTTATTCGATTAATGTACCGGTTAAGTTTGTTAATCTGCCCGCTAACAAAGCGCTGATTAACGAACTTCCCGATCATTTGCGTTTTGATATTAAAACAAACGGCTTGAAATTGTTTTTTGTTTTGTTGCGCCGTCCGTTTAATGAAATCACTATCGACTTTAATAAACTGAAAAGCGATAACAAACAACAGGCTTATTCAATCAGTTCCGGTAACATTAAATTAAGTGAAACCACAAAATTAAATGTGGATGTTAAGCGGATCAGTCCGGATACTTTGTTTTTTGTGAGTAAAACGGGTATCACTAAAAACGTAGCCGTTAAAGCAATTATTTCCGCGAATCCCGAAAAGGGTTATGTGCTATCAAAACCTGTTATCAGTCCTGCCTTTATTACTATTAACGGCGATAGTATTTCTGTAAATGGAATTGATAGTATTTCAACAGCACCACTTTACTTAAATCAGGTGAATGCTAATTATAACGGACAACTCGCATTGTTGCGTCCGTCGGAAAATGTATTTCTGAATATCAATGAGGTTAACATAAGCATTAAAGCCGATAAGCTTTTGGAAAAACAAATTGAAGTGCCATTAACCGCTTTAGGAATAGCGCCTTCAACAGTTGCAAAATTGTTTCCATCAAAAGTAAAAATCACATACTCTGCTGCACGAAATGATTTTAGTGAAATTTCCTCCGATGATTTTAAAGCTGTGGTGAATTATTCCAAGCATCATAACAATAAAATGATGGTAGAATTAAGTACAGTTCCAACGCAAGCCAAAATTTTATCCATCGAGCCAACCGAAGTTGAATTTTTACTCTTTAAAACAAAATGATAGTAGGCTTAACAGGAGGCATCGGTACAGGTAAATCAACCGTTGGAAAGTTGTTTCAGGTGTTGGGAGTGCCTGTATATAATTCCGACTACAGAGCCAAGGAAATGTACTTTTTACCCGAGGTCAAAGAAAAAGTAATCGCACTTTTAGGAAATGAAGTCTATCATGCAGATGGCAGTTTAAACAGGGCTTATATATCTCAGAAAATATTTTCCGATTCATCGTTGCTTTCTAAGATAAACGGTATCATTCATCCGGCAGTAGAAAAGGATTTTACATCTTTTAAGGAAGAATACAAATCTCACAAATACATTATTAAAGAAACCGCGCTTTTATTTGAAACTGGTTTATACAAAAAAGTAGATAAAATTATTCTGGTAATGGCGCCGCTTGAAGAGCGCTTGAACCGCGTAATGCAAAGAGATAAAAGTAGCCGTGAAGATGTTTTAAAGCGTATCAGTCATCAAATGCCCGATGAAGAAAAGCAACCCATCAGCGATTTTGTGATTGATAATAATGAAACAGAAGGATTAATTCCTCAGGTTTTGGCTATCCATCAAAAACTGCAAAATGCTTAGGAAAGATTATATCATGCGGATGTATGAAGAGTTCGGGAAGTTTTTAGGAACTCTTTTTGGTTTACGCAAGATGGGGAATTGGCCGGAGTTGGAAGAATTAATTAAAACATCTGCTCAAAAATATTCCTTGGTTGAAGTGGAGTTTGCAGAATCTTTGGAAACAAAAGGTCTTCCGGAATATTTAATGAAAAATCATAGTCTGAATTCGGAAAACCTTAAAATGTTAGGAGATTTATTGTACGAAAAAGGCTTAATGTACTTGGCAACGGATAGAGCAGAGGCAGCAAAAAACGCATTTCAAAAAGTATTCGTGTTATATACTTACGTTCAGCAAAATGCCCTGGAATCGGATTTTTCGCTCGATATGCATACCAAACTCGGCAATGTGAAAGAGTTGCTGGGATTACATGACAAAGCTTAACGTTTTAATATCGTAGCTTTTCTCCTCTCCATTTTCATGAATTAATTGCAGCAGTCCCTGTTCACTCACACCTTTTATACGAGCATTAAACTCTTCCGTATCATGCTTAAATCGCATGGATTGATGAATGCCGAATAAATGCGCATGGTATTGTTCGTCAATTTCCTTTAGTTTGTTTTGCTTTAATTTTAAATACCATTTTTCAAAATACACAAAAAGGTTTTCACTCACTGCATCAGGATTTGCATCAGAGTTTCCTAACAAAAGCAATGAAGTAGCGCTATTCATTAAGGAACCGAATTCTGTCTGCATGACATTAAGCCCAATCCCGATAACACTCCAGTTAATATGTTGCTCATGAAAACTGTTTTCGATGAGGACGCCTGCAATTTTTTTTCTGTTTACAAGTATGTCATTTGGCCATTTGATTTTTATGTCAAATTGACTATTGGCTAATATTTCCGTCAATACGTCATGCAATGCCAAAGCAGTAATTTTGCTCAAATAGAAAGCGTTTTTGGGGGCTAAAAAATTTGGTTTTACAACAAGAGAAAGAGTGATATTGAGAGAGGGATTTGCAATCCAACTGTTACCTCTTTGTCCTCTTCCAGCGGTTTGATGATGGGTGTAAACAACAGTGCCTTCAGGGCAGTTAACGTTCTTTAACAAGCTAATGGCATAAGAATTGGTACTATCTGTTTCAGGTAAAAAAACTTTGTTTTGCCCTATAAAAAGTGTTGCCATTAAGCCAAAAAGGTTAATTTTGTTGGTTAGTGCAAACTTAGATAAAGTAAGCAAATAAAGCTAAGTATTTAATATCCTTTATGGCTAAAAAAATTGTAAAAAAGTCGGCTGCTAAATCAGCCAAAAAATCTTCGGCAAAGCCGGCAAAAAAACGTACATCATTATCGGTTGGCGGAAAAAAGAAGCCAACGAAAAAAGCAGCGGCTAAAAAGCCGGTGAAAGAAAAGGATGTAATGACCAAGCAAGCGAACCTAATTGCCAATTCCGAAAAGAAGAAAAAATCGAAACGTCCTAAGAAAACAGCTACCGCCGAACAAACAACCAATCTTTTGGATGCGATTATCGACGGTATGCAGGAAAAGAAGGCGAAGAACATAACGATTGTTAATTTATCGGATGTTGAGAACAGTGTGTGCGATTTCTTTGTTATTTGTGATGCCGACAGTAAAACACATGTCGAAGCGATTGCAGATTCAGTAGAAGAAGTAGTAAGAAAGACAACAGGAGAAAAGCCTTTCCATGCAGAGGGTTATGAAAATGCAGAATGGATTTTAATTGACTATATAAATATTGTGGCTCATGTGTTTCAGAAAGAAATAAGAGATTATTACAATTTGGAAGCTTTGTGGGCAGACGCTGAAATAACAACAGCATAATTTAAATGATACTAAAATAATGAGCGACGAAATTAAAAATACCGACAATACCAATCATCAGTCGGATAATCAACAGAACGATCAGGAAGAGGCGAGAAGAAAGCAGTTTGAGAAAATGAAAGAAAAATTTTCCAAACAGTCTAACTCAGGCTCTAACAAAAACAGCAACAGCGGTAATAACTTTTACTGGATTTACGGTTTGGTAATTGTTGGATTACTATTCATTACTTTTTTCGGCACTAACTTTTCATCGCGTGCCATCGAAATTAGTCAGGTTAAATTTGAACAGGAAATGTTGGCGAAAGGTGATGTAGTTAACATCGACATCGTTAATGAGAAATATGCACGTGTTTATATCAATGTAGATAGTTTGGTAACGCTTGACCGTTATAAAGACCCTAACACAGGTCGTGCTTATTTTACCGATAAGAAATTCCGCGGACCACATTTCGTACTTACAGTATCATCCGTGGATGATTTCTTACGTCGTATAGAAAAGGTGCAAGATGAAGCACAAATTGCTAAAGAGCGTCGTGTGTATCCTCATTCTATTGAAGAAACCAATTGGATGAATGAAATGACTTGGATTGCACCGATTTTAATAATGGTGGTATTATGGTTATTCATGATGCGTCGTATGAGCGGCGGAGCAGGCGGTCCCGGTCAGATCTTCAATATCGGAAAATCAAAAGCTGTATTGTTCGATAAAGACACCAATGTGAACATTACATTTGATGATGTGGCCGGCTTAGAAGGTGCAAAAATTGAGATTAAAGAGATTGTTGATTTTTTAAAGAATCCGAAAAAATACACCGACTTAGGTGCAAAGATTCCGAAGGGAGCCTTATTAGTAGGGCCTCCGGGTACCGGTAAAACCTTATTGGCAAAAGCCGTAGCCGGTGAAGCGAAAGTACCTTTCTTCTCTTTGTCAGGTTCTGACTTTGTGGAAATGTTTGTTGGGGTAGGTGCGTCGAGGGTTAGAGATTTATTTAAAAACGCGAAAGAAAAAGCGCCTTGTATCATTTTCATTGATGAGATTGATGCGATTGGTCGTGCGCGCGGAAAAAGCATTTCTGCAGGCGCTAACGATGAGCGTGAAAACACATTGAATCAGTTATTGACTGAGATGGATGGTTTCGGAACTAATAGCGGTGTTATTATTTTAGCAGCCACTAACCGTGCTGATATCTTAGACCGCGCTTTATTACGTGCCGGACGTTTCGATCGTCAGATTTATGTAGATATGCCGGATGTTATAGAGCGTCAGCAAATCTTTAAAGTGCATTTAAAGCGTATTAAAATTGATGATAGTGTAGATGTTGAATTCATGGCTCGTCAAACTCCCGGATTTAGCGGAGCTGATATCGCAAACATTTGTAATGAGGCGGCTTTAATTGCGGCGCGTGCCAATAAGAAACAAGTTACTAAACAAGATTTCTTAGATGCGGTGGATAGAATTATCGCAGGTCTTGAAAAGAAAAATAAAATTATTACACCACATGAAAAACGTGTGATTGCATTCCATGAAGCAGGACACGCTACGGTTAGCTGGATGTTGGAGCATGCTTCACCGCTAGTTAAAGTAACCATTGTACCACGTGGTCGTTCTTTAGGCGCAGCCTGGTATTTACCGGAAGAACGTCAGATTACAACTGCCGATCAAATTATGGATGAAATGTGCGCTGCTTTAGGCGGACGTGTGGCTGAAGAAATAGTATTCGGAAAAGTAAGTACAGGTGCATTAAGCGATTTGGAAAAAATCACCAAACAAGCTTATGCAAGTATTGTGTATTACGGATTAAATGACAAAGTAGGTAACATCAGTTATTATGATAGTTCAGGGCAATCAGAATATTCATTTGGTAAACCGTATAGTGAATCAACCGCTAAAACCATTGATGAAGAGGTGAAGAAGATGGTAGATGTAGCCTACGCGAGAACAAAACAAATCTTGACCTTAAATAAGGAGAAACTGACTACACTTGCCGAGAAGTTATTGGAGAAAGAAGTTATCTTTAAAGAAGATTTAGAAGAGATTTTCGGTAAACGTCCGTTCGATAAGAAGGAAGACGTTTCGCCTCAGGTAAAAACAATTGAGAACACCAATCCTGAGAATCCAATCGCTTAATTAAATTAAATCAATTCATAAAAAATCCCCGGCTGTTTAGTCGGGGATTTTTGTTTTGATTAAAATCCGGTCGTTGAGCTTGTCGAAACGCCGGGCTTGAATCACATAAATACTTCTATAAATGTATTTGTGTGTTTTTTAATCTTTCTTGGTTTAATATCCTTTTTTAATCGTTATGACGATGTGATTTTTAAGAAACAGCTTTGTTAACAGTATGTTAATTAATCTAAACTTCGTTTTAGATTGAGTGAACTGAGCTTATTAATTAGGTAACAGACTTGTTATTTTAGTCTTATTAAATAATTTTAAAGAATTGAAGACGGTTTAATTAATCAAATATGAAATTATAATTAAAAAGCAGAGCATTATGAAGTTAAAATTACATTACAAATTATTTCTGTTCTTACTTTTTTTTATTGGTATTCAATATTCTGTTAAATCGCATTCGGTTCAGATTGCCTATTGCGTAGATTGTGCGGGTAATTTGAGAATTTTCGTTGAGCATTGGCATGGTAACGCTGCAGCGAACTCAACAAGTATGACAATTAGTTTAGCGGTAGGTTCAGTTACAACTACCCAAACTGCTTCGCCTCTTGCTAATTTGCAAAACATACCCATGAGTCAATTACCCGGCTGCGCAACCACTATATTATCTGTTGCTGGTTGTACCGGACAAATGAACACCTATAATGATTGGGTTTATTTTGATTACACCGGATTGCCTGCAGGAGTGCCTATTTCTTTTACTATTTTAAGTGGAAGTAACGTATTTACTGCGGATGGTTGTAGTATGTTCCCTCTAACTGTAACTTTTACAATACCCTTGCCAACTACTAATAATGTGCCCGTTGTTGTGTGTGAAGGAAATCTAACCCCTGCCATAAATGTTCCGGCCGGTGTTGCATGGACAAACAGTAACCCAGCAATTGGATTACCTGCTTCAGGTACCGGCTCAATTGCTCCATTTCCTGTTGTTGGCCCTAACACATCTGTAATAACCTATACAACCGGTTGTGGTGTAACAAATACAACTCTTACAACTGTTCCTAATATTACGGTAACTCCATCTGCTTTGGCTAATACTGTTTGTGCGGGAAGTCCGATTAACTTAAACTGTAATTCTTTGACTTCTTACACTTGGACAGGTCCAAATGGATTTACCTCTAATTTGCAAAATCCTACCATTCCAAACGCATCAACATTAGCTAGTGGTACTTATTCGGTTTCTTCTACAAGCGCGAGTGGTTGTACAAGAACGTCGACTCTTAATATATTAGTGAATCCTTTACCGGTACCTACACCAACTAACACAGGTCCTTATTGTGTTGGAACTACCATGCAATTGAATGGAGGTGCCTATAGTACGTTTACTTGGACAGGACCAGGCTCCTTTAATTCCAATTTGCAAAATCCTACACAAGCGAATACCCAAATTGCAAACGCCGGTATCTATACAGTATCGGTAACTGATGCAAATGGATGTGTTGGTTCCGGAACAACCAATGTAGTCGTGAACCCATTGCCGATTATTGCAGTAACTCATCCAACCAATTGTATTAATTCAACTATCAATTTAACGTCGAGTGGTGGAGTAACTTATTCTTGGTCGGGACCTAACGCGTATACTTCAAATGTGCAGAATCCTTCAATACCGTCAGCGCAATTAAACATGACCGGAATTTATACGGTGACTGTTACGGATGCAAATAATTGCGTGAATACCGAAACAGCGAGTGTTACAGTTTTCGCACTTCCTAGTCCTACCATAACCAGTAATAGTCCGGTTTGCGTTGGTAATACTTTGAATTTGTTTTCTTCCGGAGGTTCAAATTATACATGGGTCGGTCCGGGTTATAGCGGCACAACTGTAAATCCTGTCATTACCAACGTACCTATGTCTGCCGCCGGTGTTTATACATTAATTGCCGGTGTAGGAACATGTACAGCGGGTTCTACTTACACTGTAGTGATAAATCCATTGCCAACGCCAAATATAGTAACGAATAGTCCGGTTTGTATTAATTTCCCTATCAGTTTTACAGGAAGTGGAGGGGTAAGTTATTCATGGAGTGGTCCGGGTTTATCCAGTTCATTACAAAATCCAACCATTACAAATGCATCAATGTCTAATAACGGAAATTATGTATTAACTGTTACTGATGCGAATGGTTGTGTGAATTCCACTAATCAAAATGTTGTGGTTAATCCTCAGCCTATAGTTTCCGTTTCCGGAAATACAGTTTGTTTAAATTTAAACACAAGCTTAAGTGCAAATGGCGGAACTTCCTATAGCTGGACAGGTCCTGCAGGATTTACATCAACGAGTCAAAATCCAGCTATTATCAATGCACAATTAAGTAATGCAGGGCAGTATCAGGTGATCATTACAGATGCAAACACTTGTTCTGATACACTTGTAACGAACTTAATCGTTAATTCATTACCGGTACCACAAATCAATTCAAATAGTCCTATTTGTATCGACAATATGTTAAACTTAAGTGGAATTGGTGGCGTATCGTACTCTTGGACCGGTCCGAATGGATTTTTCTCTGCAGTTCAAAATCCAACCATTATGGCTCACACCGTTGGATACACCGGTACTTATAATTTAACCGTAACGGATGCAAATGGCTGTGTTAACACAACTACTGCAGCGGTAGTTGTACATCCAATTCCTGATGTTGCTATTGCTTCTACTAAAAATAATGGTTGTCCACCTTTCTGTACTGATTTCACCTTCTCAAGTTCTGCAACTATTCAAACATATAATTGGAACTTAGGGAATGGTTTTTCAGGTACTGCATCTACTGCTCAAGGATGTTATGACGCAATAGGTATTTATACTATCAATGTTCAAGCAACAAGTATTTATGGTTGTGTAAACTCTACAACGCACACGGTTGAAGTTTATCCGGTACCTGTAGCAGATTTTAATCACGCACCAATTAAACCAATTATAAATATTGATGGCGAAGTTGTATTTACTGACGCTTCTCACGGTGCAAATATTACAGGCTGGCAATGGTATTTCATGAATACAGCTCAATATACTTCAGTTCAACAAAATCCTACCTTCATGTATACCGAACCCGGTAACTATGTTGTAGCTTTAGTTGTAAAGAGCGATAAAGGTTGTGTTGATACAATTCTTAGACCACTTGTGGTTGGTGAAGACTTCGGAATTTATGTGCCTAATGCATTTACACCTAACAGCGATGGATTAAATGATGTGTTTCAACCAAAGGGATTTGGAGTTGTTGACTATGAATTATTTGTTTTTGATCGTTGGGGAGAAAAAGTATTTAGTACCAAAAAATTTGAAGAAGGTTGGGATGGCACTTTTCAGGGTCGTGGAAATAAGGGATGCGAACAAGGTACTTATGTGTGGTTGATTCGATGCACATCCGTATTCTCAAAAGCGCACGAGTTAAAGGGACATGTTACCCTTATAAGATAATACTTACCATAAAAAATCTTTTAATTACTATCTTTATCTGAAACAATGTTGTTTAACATTTAAAATGAATAAAGGATTTTTTATAGGTCTGGTATTGTTATCATACACGTGTTTTGGTTATAGCAGTAAAAGTATAAAGGAAGATAAACCAAACAAAAATCTTATTTCATTTACCGAAAACAAGGGACAGATTTCCGATCAACATTATAAACCGCGTACGGATGTACTTTTTGCAGGTTCTGATGGAGAAATCAATTTTCATATTCGTAATAATGGTGTAAGTTATCAATTAACAAAAGTTGATTCCTGGAAACAAAATAAAAACACGGATATTTTAAATAAAGAGATTCCGGATATTAAATTACCCGATAAAATTACACTCTATCGAATTGATACCTATTGGAAAAATTGTAACACAAGTTTAAAAATTAAAACAGATAAAGCTCATGCCGGTTTTACAAACTATTATTTACCGGCCTGTCCAAATGGTGTGTTAAACGTTCCATCTTATGAAGGCGTTTCTTTAGAAAATTTGTACAATGGAATTGATGTACATTATTATCAAAAAAACGGAACATTAAAGCATGATTACTTAGTAGCACCGCATACCAATTATAAACTCATTCAAATTGAAGTGAAAGGCGCGGATGTTAGAATTCAACCGGATGGAAGTGTTATCTTAAGTACACCAATTGGAGAAGTTCAGGAAGGCGCGCCTATTGTTTTTCAAAATGGTAAACAAATTAAGGCTTCCTGGAAGCTTGAGAATAATATATTAAGTTTCGACATTCCTAATTACAATAGCAACCAATCTCTGATTATCGATCCGATGGTTCGTGTTTGGGGTACCTACTATGGTGGAGACATGACAGATTTTGGACAAGCATGCACAACTGATGTGTCAGGAAACATTTTTCAGAGTGGTTATACCAGTTCTACAACAGGTACATCCATCGCTACTGTTGGTGCGCATCAAACAAGCTGGATGGGAATTGAAGATGCTTATGTGGTAAAGTTTAATTCAGCCGGCGTTCGTCAGTGGGCAACATATTATGGTACCATAGTTGACGATCATGCTTATGGTTGTGCCGTTGATAATTCCGGTAACGTTTATATATCCGGTGATACACAAAGTCCGTCGTATATTGCAACAAGTACCGCGCATCAAACTGTTTTTGGTGGTGGAATAACGGATGCTTTTTTAGCCCAATTTGGTTCAACCGGAGCGCTTCAATGGGCTACCTATTATGGAGGAAGCGCGGATGATATCGGGCAACAATGTAGCACCGATAATTCCGGAAATATCTATTTAATAGGAAATACTTACAGTACAAATGATATTGCAACTATTGGTTCACATCAAACGAATATAAGTGGTATGCAAGATTGCTTTTTAGTTAAGTTTAATTCTGCCGGTGTTCGTCAATGGGGAACCTATTACGGAGGAGGCGATGATGAATTCAGTAATAAAGTTTGCACCGATGCAAGTAATAATGTTTATATCAGCGGATACACAGCAAGTACAAGTAGCATTTCAAGTTCAGGATCACATCAACCAATTCATGGTGGTGGAATATTCGATGGTTTTTTAGTGAAATTTAATTCGTCAGGTGTTCAACAATGGGGAACGTATTATGGAGGTGCGGGATTGGATTACGGACAAGGATGCACCTGTGATAATTTAGGAAATGTTTATTTGACGGGCTATACACAAGGCGGAAGTAATATCAGCACACCTTCATCGCATCAGGTTAGCTATGGCGGAGGATCATTAGATGCTTTTCTGGTTCGGTTTAATTCATCAGGAATTCGACAGTGGGGAACCTATTATGGAGGTATCGGAAGCGATCGTGGATTTAGTGTGGCAACAGGAACCAATACAAATATTTATTTAACCGGAATGACATCCAGTACGGGAGGAACAGATATAGCAACAACGAATGCGCATCAACCGAGTCATGGTGGCGGACCAAGTGATGCGTATTTTGCCGAGTTCAATTCTTCAGGGCAAAGAATGTATGGAACCTATTATGGTAATTTTGGAGATGATGTTGGTGTTGGATGCACGGTAAGTAATGCGGGTAAACTATATTTAAGTGGATATACAAGTAGTGCAGTTGGTATATCCACATCAAATTCGCATCAACCAAACTTTGATGCTGTGTTGGACGCTTTTATTATTGAGTTTGAACAGTGCAATGTACCACCGGCTCCAACCAATCTTACTCCTACAGTAAATTTGAATATTTGTGTCGCGCAAACAGCAACATTAACCGCCGGAGGAATTGGTAATCTTAATTGGTACGCTTCACCAACATCTACAGTAAGTTTAGCTACGGGATCAGTTTATATTACGCCAACCTTAACAACTAACGGAACATACAGCTATTACGTTCAGGATTCAACTTGTACTAACGGTCCGCGGACATTAATCAATGTAGTGGTTAGTGTTTGTACAAGCATTTTAACGATGGGACCTTCCATTTCAGGTGTGATGTTATATCCAAATCCAAATCCCGGCGCATTTACCATTGAATTGAATAATAGTTTTCCGAAAACTATTGAAGTGGTAGATTTATTTGGGCGCGTATTAAGAACAGATGAAACTTCCGATTCAAAAATTAATTTCGAAATTCCAAACTTAGCCAATGGAATTTACTTCGTGAAGATAAAAACGCACGATAAATTACAAGTCATTACAATTTCCAAACAGTAACTCATCTTTATAAAAAGAAAAAGCCTGCAAATGTATTGCAGGCTTTTTTTGTTGAATGAAAGTCCGGTCGTCGAGCTTGTCGAAACGAAACGCCAGACAAGAACTTGTCATTATACAATCGGTGGCGGAACATTATTAAACAAAGCCGCTAACTCCGGCTGTGTTTCTGCTGCTAACCAGCCTGTCATGCCTGCTTTCCAAACTAAACTTTGTTTGGTTAATTGTCCTTGCTGAGCCATTGCTTGCAATTGTTGCAAATTAAACGGGCCTGTTTGCTGACCGTTTACAGCCACATGAAATTGAACAATCGGCGGCGGTGTAATAGGAGGAGGGGTATTCGTATTCATGCCCTGTTGCGCGTTAAACTGATTGTTTTGATACATGTTGCCCATTTGATTGCCCATACCGAAGCCCATACCTGCACCTATGCCTGCCCCCATGATACCACCGTTAGAATTTTCGGCAGCTTTTTCCATACTCACACCGGCCTGGAACTGATTAAATGCGCCCAGATTACCAACAATTCCCATACTGCTGCGTTTGTCCAACATGGCTTCCACTTCAGCAGGTAAAGAAATGTTTTCAATTAAGAATTTTGTTAACTCTAAACCAATTTCGTTAAACTCAGGTTTGATTTTTTCGTGAATGATTTTAGAAACTTCATCATAATTGCTCGCCATGTCAAGCACCGGAATTTTACTTTCGGCAATGGCATCCATTCCGCGTGATACAGCTAAATTGCGTAATTGCTCATTGATTTCATCAACGGTAAATTCAGCATTGGTAGATGCTATCTCTTTATAAAACTTAACAGCATCATTTAATTTAAAAGCATAAGAACCAAAAGCGCGTATTCTTAACGGACCAAATTCAGCATCACGTAACATAACAGGGTTTTTAGTGCCCCATTTCTGATTGGTGAATTGCTTAGTGTTAAAGAAAAACACATCCGCTTTAAATGGAGAGTTAAAACCATACTTCCAACCTTTTAAAGTGGTAAGTATCGGCATGTTTTGGGTGGTTAAATTATACATACCCGGCTGAAATAAATCGGCCACCGTACCTTCATTTAAAAATAAAGCTTGCTGACTCTCACGAACAGTAAGCTTCGCGTTCATTTTTATTTCATTTTGGTAACGTGGAAATTTCCATACCAAAGTGTCATTTGTGTTGTCTGTCCATTCGATAATATCAATGAACTCATTTCTTATTTTATCAAACAATCCCATGATTATAGTTTTTAATTTATACTAAAGTGTCTGGTTTCTATTTTATATACAGGCTACTTTAGTATAAATGTAAAGAATTTTACGATTCCCTTTTCGTTAAAATGCCTTAAACTTTATTTTATAAAGAGGTGGTTTTGAATACGATGTTAGTTGCCGAATTGGCCTCATAGGATTTTGCGTAAAAAAAATAGAATTTATCAAACGCGTGGTCTGTGCTGAAGGTGCTACGTTGCCTTTCGCTTTGCGCTCAGTAGCACCGGCTTGATAAATTCTAATTTTAGCAAAATACTATGCAGCCTTGACTTTTTTGGTTACTTTTTGTGTTAAGACAAAAAGTAACAATGATAATCCTCATATTTGCAATGTAAATGGCTACAAAGCAAATAATAGTAATAGGAGGCGGTGCAGCAGGTTTTTTTGCGGCTATTAATGTGGCAGAGATGCATCCCGATTACCGTGTCATTATTCTTGAAAAAAGCAATAAGTTATTATCGAAAGTTCGGATTTCAGGAGGTGGACGCTGTAATGTTACCAATCATACTTTTGAGACCAGTGAATTAGTGAAAAATTATCCGCGCGGGGCAAAAGAATTAAGACAAGTTTTTAGTCGCTTTGCGGTACAGGATACCATAGATTGGTTTGAAAAACGCGGCGTGAAATTGAAAGCCGAAGCCGACGGAAGAATGTTCCCTGTCACTGACAGTTCTGAAACGATCATCGATTGTTTTTTAAATGAGGCGAAGCGACTAAATGTAAAAATTAATTTGGAAGAAGAGGTGTTGGATATAGTTAAGCACGAGAATGACCAAATACAAGTAATTACAATTCGTACAACTTATACCTGCGATGCGGTGATTTGCTCCAGCGGCGGACATAATCAAAAAAAGAACTATAATTTTATTGAGAAAGCAGGTCACACGATTTCCGAATTAATTCCAAGCTTATTTACGATTAATCTGAAAAACGAAGCCATTACAGAGTTGATGGGATTAAGTGTAAAGAATGCAACGGTGAGAGTAGAAGCAACCAAACATCAATATACGGGACCGGTTTTAATTACGCATTGGGGATTTAGTGGACCGGCAGTATTAAAACTTTCAGCCTTCGCCGCAAAAGACTTTTTCGAAAAGAATTATAACGCGGGAATCTTAATTAATTGGACAGGAAGTTTAAGCGAGGAGCAAGTGAAAAATGAATTTGAAAAGCATTCCGCTTCAAAAGCATTAATGGTGAATGCGCCATTGTTTGATATTCCGAAGCGGTTGTGGGAGTATATTTTACTGAGAGCCGAATTAGCTTTAACGAAACCCTGGATAGAGCTTGGTAAAAAACAACAAAATAAATTAGCGCAGGTGCTGTGTGCCGACCGTTACCAAATGCGTGGAAAAACAACCTTTAAAGAAGAATTTGTTACCAGTGGTGGCGTCAACTTAAAGGAAATTGATTTCAGGACCATGCAAAGTAAAATCATGCCCAATTTATATTTCTGCGGGGAGGTAATAGATATCGACGGAATTACCGGTGGTTTTAATTTTCAGAATGCTTGGAGTACAGCGTATGTGGCTGCGAGTTCGGTGGGCTGATGTGTTTTGTTTAGTGTTTCACCACTGAGAACCAGAGAGCACAGAGTTTTAGTTTGTTATCTGCGTTAATCTGCGCTATCAGCGGGAAATTAAAATCTCCGCGCCTTTACGTCTCCATCTTCATTGCGTTACGTTGGATAAATCCGTGTGATACCACATCTCTGCGTCTCTGCGTGAAACCACAAAGCCTCGCTTTCATTCATAAATTATCTGCGTTAATCTGCGCCATCTGCGGGAAATAAAATAATCACTTTTCATTGGTAAATGCGGAGAATAACGACTATAATCACCGCAAAAATGCGGAGAATAATTTTGGAAATGCGGAGAATACGCCGTATATTTACCGCATAAATGCGGAGATTATATAGTCCTTATATCCATCAAAATAAACAATGGCCCAATTTTACCTGGGACATCCACACCTTATTGCCATTACTCACCACTGTTCGTCACCAACAAGGTCGGCTAAAAGGCTACATGGAATTGCTGGGTTTTGCCATGCGTAACGAATCTACTTTACAAACGCTTACCATGGATGTGCTTAAATCTACCGAAATAGAAGGTGAGATACTCAACTCCGATCAGGTGCGTTCTTCCATAGCGCGTCGTTTGGGAATGGACATAGTCGGACTTGTGCCCGCCGACAGAGATGTAGAGGGTGTAGTGGAAATGATGCTGGATGCCACGCAGAAATACCAGAAACCTCTTACCAAAGAACGTTTATTTGCATGGCATGCCTCTTTGTTTCCTTCCGGAAGAAGCGGTATGCATAAAATTAAAACGGGTGCCTGGCGTGATAATGATTTAGGTCCAATGCAGGTTGTTTCGGGTGCGCTGGGAAAAGAAAAAGTACATTATGAAGCACCTGATGCGAAGCGTTTAAATAAAGAAATGACTTTGTTCCTGAAATGGTTTAACACACAAAACGAATTAGATCCCGTTATAAAATCGGGCATAGCGCATTTGTGGTTTGTAAGCATACATCCTTTTGATGATGGTAACGGACGCATCGCGCGCGCCATAGCCGATATGCAATTAACGCGCGCCGATGAAGACGCGCAACGATTTTATAGTATGTCGGCGCAGATACGTGTGGAGCGAAAAGCGTATTACGAAATGCTGGAGAAAACACAGAAAGGAAATTTAGACATCACGCCATGGTTAATGTGGTATTTAAATTGTTTGCAACGCGCTTTAACTACTACCGACAAACGCTTACAAAATGTGTTGAATAAAACTAAATTTTGGGATAAGCATACAAAAACCATCATTAACGAACGCCAGCGTTTAATGATCAATAAATTATTTGATGGCTTTGAAGGTAAGTTAACCTCCTCTAAATGGGCCAAAATAAATAAATGCTCCGCCGATACGGCCCTGCGCGATATAAACGATTTAATGCACAAGAAAATACTTACCAAAGAAGAAGGCGGCGGTAGAAGTACAAGTTATGTTTTGAGGTAATTTTTTCAAAATTGAGAAGCTCTAGTATGATATTGTTAAAAATATACGGTACACTCAAGATTGGCATTCAGAAAAAGCGGAGATTTGTATATATTTATTGTAAAATGAGATAGGGTGTGCGGAGACTGAGAGATTCGAACTCTCAGCCGGTATGGAAGAGGGGATACGTGAAGCCAAAGTGAAACAATTTGTAATTGATTAAAACCAAAGGCTGCTCCAAAGGCAGCCTTTGGTTTTAAAATTTAAAAAAAATTAATCGATTACTATCTTAATGGTTTTGTAATTGCCATTTGTCTTTATTACAATACTATAAATTCCTTTAGCAAAGCCAAAAAGGTCAAATGTATAGTTGCCTTTTAAATTTGTGTTTTGTTTAACAAGTTGACCAATGTTGTTGTAAACTATAACATCATAAATATCCTGAAGTGCAGTTTGAATATTAAATAAACCTGAGCTCGGGTTTGGACTAATGATAAAGTATGTATCTAAACTGTTTTCTTTAATTCCAATAGTATTGTATTTTAAACGGTTTGAATATGATTTGCTATTAAATGATGAAGATTTTTGTGACGGGGTACATGTAATGCTCCATAGTGTTCTTACGCGCCATGAAGCAGTTGATTGATACGTTGTATAGGCAGGATCAATAACAAAGGATTGGGTTCCGGCTACACTGCCAATGGTTGTCCATGTCCCATTGGACAAATTATCTCTTTCAAGAACATAAGAAGAAACAGGATTTGCTTGCCCCTCTATTGAATAAGGTTGCGGCCAAGAGAAAGTACCACTTGTGTTAACAATGAAGATAGTATTATGATAAGGGCTGTAAGTACTATAATTGCCGCAACTGTCTCTTGTCATTAACTTATAACGATAAGTTCCTATGTTCGGATCGCCGGTACTAGGAAAATACATTGTGCGGAAAGTATCTGTTACCTGACTGAATGCACTATATGGTAATGCTTTGATGAGCTGGTAAACATTAGATGACGTTTCACGATAAACAAAGAAACTATCAGCAGTTGGGAATAAAGTTTTCTCCCAAGTGATTACATTAAATTGAGAAAGGGAATCTACAGTTACAAAGCATAAAGGAACTGAAGAGAATGAAGCAGCAGCATTGATCACTGAAAATGTATTTGTTTTGGTACATTGATTAGCGTCCTTTACAGTTAAACTATATGTACCTGGCGCAAGACTTGAAGCAGTGGTTGTATTGCTTCCAGTTGACCATGTATATGTGAAAGGAGCGGTACCGCTCGTAACACTTACAGTCGCTGTTCCATTATTGTTACATGTTGAACCTGTTGTATTAATTGTAAAAGCAACATTACCTGTAGTTTGTATAATAGCTAATGTTTGTGTAACGATGCAAGTTGTGCTTGGTGCTGATGCAGAAACTGTATAAACGCCAGCTGAAGTCACTACATAACTTGACCCGGTGGTTGTTGCTGAGGATGGGGCTGTCCAGGTATATGTAACACTAGCTGTACTATTAGTATTAATTGCGTTCAATGTTTGTGATGTAATAGCGCACATTAAGGTGAAGCTTGAAGTTGATGAGTTCACACTGAAAGTAGGGCAAGCAGTTTGACCGAGCTTTAATACAAAAACATCATCACTTCCACCACCACCGTTTGAATTAAGCGTATAAGTTCCGGCGCTTGGATCGAAATCTGTAATTTGACTGAAGTTTCCAGTCGCATAAATATCAAAAAAAGGAGATACTGAAATATCATAACCAGAAGCTCCGGCATAACCGATTCCATTTGCGAAAGCAAAATTTCCTGATGCATCAAGCTTTGAAATAAAAATACCGGTCCCACCAATAGTAGAAAGAGTATAGGTGCCTACACCAGGATCAAAATCAGCGTTATTACTATAATATCCGGTTGTATATACTTCGCCAGCTGAACTTATTACTATTGATTTTCCTTCATCAGATGACGAACTTCCCATTCTTTTTGCCCAAACAAAATTCCCGGAAGCATCTAATTTCAAAACATAAGTATCAATTGCACCGGCGGATGTCATTGTAAACGCAGAAACACTTGGGTCAAAATCTGTTGTTTGATCAAAATATCCAGTAGCATAAATGTTATTAGCCGCATCTACTGCAACTTTATTTGCTGTATTGCTGCCGCTAACACCGCCCATTGTTTTTGTCCAAATCAGATTACCTGAAGCATCAAGTTTAATAATGTAAATATCCATATTCAATGCAGTGATTGTAGATGAAGTCGCAGAAGGATCGAAATCAACTGTTCCAATAAAACTTCCGCCAACACAAATATTTCCTGCACCGTCTAAGGTAATGCTGTTTACAAAAACCTGCTGGCTGCTTCCTGTTCCTCTGATTTGTTTTGCCCATACAAAATTTCCGGAAGCATCCAATTTAGAAATGAATCCATCCTGATTTCCTCCGGATGCGTTAAGGGCATAAGTTGTTCCTGCAGGGTCAAAATCTGCAGTGCTCATAAAATAACCAGAGGTAAATACGTTTCCGGACGCGTCTGCTGAAATAGAGTAACCTACGTCATCAGAGGATCCTCCCATATTTTTTGCCCAAACTAAATTTCCGGCGGGGCTTAATTTTAGAACAAATATATCATTACTACCAAACGATGTAAGATTAGTAGTACCAGTGTTAGGGTCAAAGTCAACAGTACCCTGGAAAGATCCAGTTATATTAATATTTCCTGTACCATCAATATTTATTCCTTTACCAACATCTGAACCTGCAGAACCAATGGTTTTTGCCCATAAAAAATTACCATTAGCATCTAATTTTGAAATAAAAATGTCGTTACTTCCTGTTGAAGTTAAATTAAATATTCCTACGCCCGGATCGAAATCTGATGTACCCTGAAAAGATCCTGTTGTGTATACGTTTCCTGATGCATCTGTAGCTATTGCATATGCACGATCAGCAGAAGGACCACCCATGTTTTTGGCCCACTGGAAGGTAGTTTGTGAGTTAATCTTTAATATTGAAAAAAGAGTAACTGTGATTAGGCTAATCTTTGACATAGTAAAATTATTTTTCATTGTATTTAGTTTAAATAATGATAAAGAGGGCTAATCAAAATTAAAGCAAAAAAGAACTACTTTTTGATAAAATGTACCGCAGTAAGTGTTTTTTGTACAGTTAGCTGTTAAAACTATTGATTGCCTCTGATAATTCGGCGTATTTACGGCTCGATACAGGAACATGAGAACCATCTTTGAGAATTAAAACACCTCCTTGTTTCTTATCTAGTTTGGATACAAAACTCAGGTTCACCAAATGCGAGTGATGGCATCTGATAAAACCATCAGGACTTAGCAAGCCGTCGTATTCCTTTAATCCTCCTGACATTAATATTGGTTTTTTATCAAGGAGATAGAAATATGTATAATTTCTTTCCGCTTCGCATCGGATTATTTCATTCAAACTGACAATATGAGTTGCTTCATGCGTATTAAGAACAATCTTTTTGTTTTTGAAGCCGAGATTTTCGATCAATGTTTTTAATTTGATATTCTCTTCTTCGGTATTTATTTTTTGTTTGGCTTTGTTGAGCGACTCTATTAATTCGTTAGCAATGACAGGCTTCATGAGATAGTCAATGGCACTATATTTAAAAGCTTTGATCGCAAATTCATTAAATGCAGTGATGAAGATAACTTTGAATTGTAAAGGGAATAATTTGTTTAGAAGTTCAAAACCTGTTCCTCCCGGCATTTTTATATCTAAAAGTACAACATCCGGCTTTAGTGTACGTATAAAACTCTCGGCATCAGCAATGTTATCAGCTTCGGCAATGATGTCTGCTTCGGGATAATTTAATTGCAAAACTTTGCGTAAAGAATTTCTTACTCTTTTTTCATCATCAACTAATATGATCTGTAGCTTCCCCACTAGATAGGTATTGAAAATATAACTTCAGTTCCTTTTTTTTCTTCACGTTCAATTTCTTTAATTTCAAAGATCATTTTTTTATTCTTCGATCTGTTTAGAAGTTTCAAACGTTCCTGCGTAATTTGCATAGCCATTGACTTGTGTGAATGGTAAAGTTCTTTTTGTTGCTGAGCACTAGCAATTCCGATTCCATTATCAATTATTTTAATTTGTAAAACATCTTTATTTATCGCAAAATGAATTTTAATTATTCCTGTTTCTTTGATGCCTCTGAAACCATGTTCAATTGCGTTTTCAATAAATGGTTGTGTTAGCATTGGGGGCAAAGATATTTGACTGGTTTGGATATCAGAATCAACTTCAATAGAGTAATCTAGATTATCATTCATTCTTAATTTTTGTAATGAAAGATAATATTCCAACGTTTCAATCTCTTTGTCAAGACTTATATATTCATTTGCAGAATTTTCCAATATCAATCTCATCAACCATGCAAATCGTGAAAGATAATCGCCAGCTTCTTTTGGCTGATGTTCATAAATAAAATTTTGTATGCTTGTGATAGAGTTAAATAGAAAATGGGGGTTCATTTGAGTACGCAATAATTTTTGTTCCAGTTTCATTGTTTCCTGTTTTAATCTTAATTTGAATTGATTGAAGACTAATAAGCCGATTCCTACTAAAAGTATTAAGATAATCGATAGACCGTAGATCAAGTATTTTTTGTTTGTAGCAGAGAGCAATAAAATATTGTTAGATTGTGTCAGTGATTTGATTTCAGCTTCTTTTTTTTCGGTCTCAAATTTTATCTGCAACTCAAGCAGGTCTTTTTTATCTACTTCAATTTTTGCACTATCCTTTAACAGGATTAATTTTTCAAAATGCATTAGAGCTAAATCATGTTTATTAGTGAGTTTGTAAAGTCTATAATACCTCTCGTGATTGAGTTTTATTTCATTTGCTGAATTCGTTTCATTCGCAAGTTTTTCAGCAATCTTTAAATGACTGAACGCATTGTTGTATTTCTTTTGTTTTGTATAAATGTCACAAATACTTCCTTCTATTCCCGCAATAAGATTATAAAGTTCAATTTCTTTTGCTACTCTTTTTGCCATTTCATGATATTCAATCGCTTCGTTAAATTTTTTATTTGAATACTCAATATTGTTCTTTGATAAAGCGGAATCTCCTTGTAAAGCATAAGCCTGAGCGATATTGGCCAAGATAAAAGCCTGAAACATTTTTCTATCTAACTCCTTGGCAAGGCTTAAAGCTTCAAAATAATAAGTTTTACCCAAGGCAAATTCTTTTTCTTCTACACTGATCACACCAAGATTAGTTTTTATTATGGAAATAGAATTTTTGGCATTTCTTTCGATTGCAAGTGGAAGAGCTTTATTAAAATATTCTTTTGCTTTTTTGTAATTTTTCTGATCTTGGAAAACAGTGGCGATGTTAATCAGCATATTGGTAATTACTTTTTTGTATCCTATATTTTCCGCAACTTTAAGTGCAGCGGTATAGTATTTTAGTGCATTGAGATTATCACTAAGGTTACTGTAAGAAACACCAATATTTCCTAATGTTCCACTCAGTGATTTTTTGTCGTCTAATTCTTCCCACAATTTTACTTCAATTAAACGGAGCTCCAATGCTTTAGCGTTGTTTCCTTGATTTTCGTAAGCATCGCCAATACACGAATAACCAAGGGCAATTCCTTTTTTCCAATTTATTTTTTTCGCAAGGTCAAGTGATTTTTCTCCGTATATAAGTCCTTTTGCAGGATCACCGAAAACGGTTTTAACACTGATCTGTTTGAGTACATTAACCTTGTTTGTGTCTTCTTTTAAAGTTGGAAGTATTTTTATAAGGCTATCTATATTGTTTTGAGCAATAATATTATTGAAAAAGGAAATAACTAATATTATGTGTAGGATTCTACGCATAGAAAATTGAAAATACTAAATTTTAAATTAATATTCAAAGTTTAGTTCTATAATGTACTGGCGTATGTTTTTTTTGTACTGATGAGGAGTTCCTGATCGAACCTATAACAGAACCTTTAATTGTAAATTATTAGTTATGGAAGAGGGGATGGGTTAAAAGCAGTTAAAGGTTATTTTTTTCTATTTTATGAGTAATTAAAAACGTTATTTATCATTTATTTTTTTAAATGACTTTAAAAGATCTACTTTAGGATACAGGAATAAATGTGAGTCTTTAGCTTTTTATGTAAATCGAAAATCTTGAATAGTAACTTGTTTAGCCATTCTTTATAAATTAATTTATAAACAAGTGCTTAGAAAAAGCGTTAAAGGTTTAACTTCATTATATGGTAAAAAAAACAAAACCGAAAACCGATTCAGTTGGATATACTTGTGCTGAAAAGGAACTTTTCAAAAAATTAGGAAAAGACAATGTGCTAATTGAAATTAAAGCTAAAGTAAATGACAAAATGAAAGTTATACAAGCTATTGAGTTTCGTTTTGATAAAACATGGCAAATCGGAAGAAGGCCAAACGAATTAAATTTATCCCAGGCAAAAGAAAATAGTCGGATATATAAGAACGTAAAAAAATACTTTAGAACAAATAAGGCTTAATTAAAAGGGATAGATGTAGGTGTTTGTTTGTTGATGCAAAAGCGAAACATTATAATCCGGATTTATACTGATTTTTGCTGGATTTTCAGGATCTAAATCCTCTGGAATTATCGATTTTACTATAATTCCATAGGATTGGCCTTAATTCATATTTATCTGCATTAATGCGGATAAATTATCATAAATACCTATCATAACAAAGGGTATTCGAATTAATTCAAATTAACCTTTTAAATAATAACTAAACCTACTATTATACAATGATTGGACAATTATCATTAGTAATCTACGGTCTATCGTAGATTTTTATTCAGAAATTGGGATAAAAATTTAGCATGGAGAAAACTAGTGGTGCGGTTTCGTTCTTTTCTTTAGTGCTGAACAAGTCGTTTGTTTCTTTTGCTTTTAGCTTACCCGCTAAATAATCATTCATAAAATGACTATTAAATTTATCTGTAGTAGCCCGTACGGGAATCGAACCTGTGTTCCATTCTTTTAACTCATTCATTAACTCAAATATAATCAATTCCTCCGGTTTTTCTGAATGCCAATCTGCGGTCTACCGTAGATTTCTAACCCCTCAATTAATAATTAAAGTGAAACAAGAAATAAATAATTGTAATGGTGTTAAATGAATCACAAATTCTAAATGAGAAGCATCCTTAACCATTTTTTATTTAATGTTATATGTTTAGTGTTTTATATTAAGAGTTAAATATTAAGTGTAATATGTTTGTTGATGTTCACCACAGAGAAACAGAGAACACTGAGTGTTGGACTGTTTTTAAGGTAAAATAAGCTATCTTTAATGATTAACACAAAACAAGAAATGGCGAGGTAACACTCGCCATCACGAGCTTCGCCTCGCGACATCAAACATCAAACATCAAACAAAAATCCTAACTCACTCTTATTTCCTCAATTACTAACTGAGTACTTACAACCCCTCTGAATTCGTTATCCTGGATTTTAAATACAATATCTACCGGTGTTTTTTTCTGGAAGAAACTTAAGAAGTCTCCTTTATCATAGGCAATTGCCTGAAAGCGTACATTGGGATTTACACTTTGAAATAATTCAAGCTTCAAATGATTTTGTCCTACAACTTTTCCCCAACCTGTATCCAACACATTTCTCGCCATAAAAAGTGGCGTCATGTTTTCTGGTCCGTGTGGTGCAAACTGACGTAATATGCGTGTGGTTTTTTCACTGATTTCCTGCAATTCAATTTCAATGTCAATATCTACAATAGGAATCAATTGCTCAGGTAAAATACTTCCGGCAACTATACGTTCAAATTTTTCCTGAAAGGCAGGCACATTTTCTTTCTTCATGGTTAATCCCGCAGCAAATTTATGTCCGCCAAACTGCTCTAATAAATCGCTGCATTGCTCAATGGCGGCATACACATCAAAATCTTTCACACTGCGTGCTGAGCCTGTCGCTTTCCCTTCTGATTCGGTTAAAACAATGGTAGGCTTGTAATATTTTTCAATTAAACGCGAGGCTACAATTCCAATCACACCTTTATGCCAACCCGGATTAAATAACACGGTTGATTTTTTAAATTCGGTCATCGGATCATTTTCCAGAATCACCTGCGCTTCCATGGTAGTGCCTTGGTCTAAATCTTTACGCTGCGAATTGGTGTTATTGATGCTTTTAGCAATTTCGTTGGCCTCTTCTTCAGTTTCACTTATTAAAAGTTCAACCGATTTAGAGCCGTGTTCCAATCGCCCTGCCGCATTTATTCTTGGTCCCACAATAAAAACAAGGGTCGTAATCGTTAAGACTTTTGTTATTTTATTGGAGTCGATAAGCGCTTTAATTCCAGGACGAGGATTGGAGTTCATTTTCTCCAAACCATAATACGCCAAAATGCGGTTTTCTCCGGTTATAGGAACGATATCGGCAGCAATGCTGGTAGCAACTAGGTCTAAATAATTTAAACACTCCTCAAATGCAATATTGCTTTTTTGGCAATACGCTTGAATTAATTTAAACCCGATTCCGCAACCGGAAAGCTCTTTGTAAGGGTATTGACAATCGTTTCGTTTTGGATCGAGCACCGCATGTGCTTTTGGTAATTCATCTCCCGGAAGGTGATGATCACAAATAATAAAATCTACACCTTTTTCATTGGCGTAATTGATTTTATCAATGGCTTTAATACCGCAATCGAGCGCGATAATTAAACTGAAATCATTGTCGGCAGCGTAATCAATTCCTTTAAAGGAAATGCCATAGCCTTCTTTGTAACGATCGGGAATATAATAACCGAGATTTGTAGTGATTTTTCTGAAGAAACTGTAAACAAGCGCAACAGAGGTGGTGCCGTCAACATCGTAATCACCAAAAATTAAAATACGTTCGTTATTGTTGATGGCTTTTTGAATGCGTTCGATGGCTTTGTCCATGTCGCGCATCAAAAACGGATCATGTAGTTCGTTTAAATCGGGACGGAAAAAACTTTTTGCCTCGTCGAAGCCTGATATTTTTCGCTGGAATAAGAGAGAAGCAATGATACGGTCGACGTTCAGGATTTCTTTCAAATTCCTAACGGTTTCCTCATTGCTATTATCTTTAATCTTCCAGTTTTTTTTCAAAGGGCAGGGTATTAAGCTATGTTATGGTAAACAGCAACAACATCATCATCATCTTCCACCTTCTCAATCATGGCCATAACTTCAGCTTCCTGCTCGGGGCTTAATTCGGTGGTGGTAGTTGGAATAAAAACCTTAGAAGATTCTTTTACAATGTATTTTTTCTCTTCTAAAGCGCTTTGCATTTTACCAAAATCGGTAAATGCAGTTTGAATCACTAACTCATGATTTTCATCATCCCAGTTTAATTCTTCGGCACCGAAATCAATTAAATCTAATTCGGTAGTATCCTTATCCAAGCCTGTGGAATCTACTTTAAACATCACCTTACGGTCGAACATAAAGCTTACAGAGCCGGAAGTTCCCAAAGCGCCTTCAGCGCGGTTAAAATACATACGTAAACTCGCTACCGTGCGGGTAGGATTATCGGTACTGCATTCCACTAAAACAGGAACTCCGTGTGGTGCGTATCCTTCGTAAATAACTTCTTCATAGTTCGCCGAATCTTTTTCTGAAGCGCGTTTGATAGCCCCGTCAATATTAGCTTTTGGCATGTTAATAGCCTTAGCATTTTGCATAATCATACGCAAGCGCGGATTACTTTCGGGGTGTGGTCCGCCAGCCTTAACGGCCATTGCTATATCTTTTCCAAGTTTGGTAAACGCTTTTGCCATTTTAGCGTAGCGTTTAAACATGGTTGCTTTTCGTTTTTCAAATATCCTTCCCATGAGTTCTTATTTTTTACAAAAGTATTAATTTTTGTTACAAAGTTTCTCCAAGAGTGAACTTAAAGTACGTGTTAATTCCTTTCTTGAATACTGTGAAATTGCTTTTTTATCCGGTGTTATATTCTGTCCCGAGAAAATTTTAAGAATATTTTCTTTTAATAAATTTTCATCGTTAAAGTCGGAGATGAGTCCGCTTTGTGTTTGTTTCAATATCGCTGCTAAATCGCCGTCAGTTGGTCCGATAGCAAGAATTGGCACATTAGCCGCAAGGTATTCGAAAATTTTTCCGGTTAATATGCTTTTAGCGTTTGGTGTATTATTGACAAGAAGCAAAAGCACTTTGCTTTTTTGTTGTTCTTTTATCACTTCATTGTGTGGCAGGTAATCGATTTTACGGATAAACGAATCGAGTTGATAATGTTTCAGGCGTTCCATTACATAATAATCCACTTTCCCCACCAATTTAATTTCGAGATTGTTTTTAAAGTCGGAATTAATTTCGCACAATGATTTTAAAACCTTCCATAAAGTCTCCGGATTGCGGCTTTTTACGAGGGTACCAATGTGTGCAATGGAGAATTTTTTATCGGTTTCGATAGATCCTTTATACAAATCATCTTCATCAAAACCATTAGTGATAACCGTAAATTTTTCGGGATTTGAACCAAGAATGGTTTTAAACTCTTCATTCATGCCGTTACCAATACTGATAATAGAATCAGCGTTTTTAAGCACTTCTTTTTCGAGACGTTTATGTTTTTTGTCGGACGAAGAAGAAAGCATTAATTCTTTATAGAAATCGATATTGGTCCATGGATCGCGAAAGTCAGCCACCCATTTTATGGAAGGAAAATTCTTTTTTACACCCAAAGCTATGAGGTGCATCGAATGGGGCGGACCAGTAGATATGATGGCATCCACAGGATTCTTTTTCAGATAATCGTTTAAGTATTTTACAGAGGGATTAATCCAGAATTTACGTGCATCGGGAATAAAAAAATTACCTCTGATCCATACTGAAATTTTCTCCGTTATACTGGGCTTTTTGTTTTCTGACAGAAAGGAAGCATTTATTTTTTCATTTTGCTTTTTACCAATGAAAGTTTTGTAAAAACTATACGGTTCCCAAATTTTAGTTTTTAAAACAGTAATGTTATTGGGGATATCTTTTTCAAGCGAAGCGTCAATCACAGGCATTTCTGCATTTTCAGCAGTATAAACGATGGGTTCCCAACCAAATTCCCGTAAGTATTTTACGAACTTTAGCCATCGTTGTACGCCTGCACCACCACTTGGAGGCCAATAATAAGTTATGATGAGAACACGCTTCATTAGGAGCTTTAAAACTAAAGATATTATTTGGTTTTTTGCAGAGGGAACCTAAAGTTTTAGATATTTTAGGTCTCATAAACAACTAGATATCAAACGAATCAGGAAATTATCAACAAATATTTGGAAAAGAGCTTCGAAAGTATGTATCTTTGCCGTCCCGTTTTTTGAGTTAAGTATTGATAAAATGTAATGAGCTGAGGCTCATTGTTAGAGATAGAGGAGAAAGAAAAAAGAATAAATTTTATCGAAATATTTGGAGATTGTTAAAGTTGTTATTACTTTTGCAGCCCCAATTTATGGGAAAGTTGATTGAAATGCTGAGAAATGAGAACTAAAGCCGGATGAATAGTCTGGAGTTTTAGTTTAAATAGCTCGGTTTTAAGATATTACGTTCATTGAAGGAAATGATTGCCAAAAATGTAGCAGGTAATTTGTTGAAGAAACGATTATCACATGAAGATGATATTAGTTGAGAAACTGATTCATCATACCCTTGAGGGATTGTGTTTAGACAT